>NZ_JBEPBM010000015.1:0-188261 GCF_040299205.1 Streptomyces sp. NPDC000983
GACGAGATCGGCATGGGCGACAACATCTGGCTCGGCGACCGCGACGCCGTCCGCACCCCCATGCAGTGGACACCCGACCGCAACGCCGGCTTCTCCGCGGCCGACCCCGGGCGGCTCTACCTGCCGACCATCATGGACCCGGTCTACGGCCACCAGGTCACCAACGTCGAGGCGTCGATGGCGTCGCCCTCCTCGCTGCTGCACTGGACGCGCCGGATGATCGAGATCCGCAAGCAGAATCCCGCCTTCGGACTGGGCACGTTCACCGAACTCCAGTCGTCCAACCCTGCGGTGCTGGCCTTTCTGCGGGAGTACGAGGACGATCTCGTCCTGTGCGTGAACAATTTCTCCCGTTTTGCCCAGCCGACCGAGCTCGATCTGCGCGAGTTCGACGGGCGTCATCCGGTGGAGCTGTTCGGCGGTGTGCGGTTCCCGGCCATCGGCGAACTGCCGTACCTGCTGACCCTGGCGGGGCACGGCTTCTACTGGTTCCGGCTGCCCCGGGCCGCCTCCCGCATCGGCCGCCGACACCGGACGTCCGCCTCCTGAGCGTGTGCCCCTGAGCGTGTGCCGACGAAAGGACGCGTCACCATGCCGAAGACCGCATTCCTGAGGCCGAGCCCTCCGGACGTCGCCGACATCATGGTCTCGCTGGGCGGCCTGCTGCGTCAGTGGCTGCCGCGGCAGCGCTGGTTCGCGGGCAAGGACCGGCCGGTCACCGACCTGGCCCTGCTGTCCATGACCGAGCTGTTCCCGGGCTGTCTGCATCTGCTGGTCCACGCCGGACACGTGCCGGTGCCGCCGCCCGGCGGCACCGCGGCGGCCCCGGCCGGCGACTGCTACCAGTTGCTGCTCGGGGTCCGCGAGCACCCCTCCCCCCGCCTGGGGCGCAGCCTCGTCGGACGGGCCACCGAGGGCCCGCTGGCCGGACTGACGGTGTACGACGCGCTGCAGGACCTCAGATCGGCCCAGCTGCTCCTGGACCGGCTGCGCCACCCGGGCGCGGCCGGCCCGCTGCGCTTCGAGTCCTGCTCGCCCGTGCCGGTCCCGGAGGGTCTGGCACCACGGCTGATGGACGTCGAGCAGTCCAACTCCTCGCTGGTGTACGGCGACGCCTTCGTGCTGAAGGTGTTCCGGCGGATCCAGCCCGGCGTCAACCCGGACCTGGAGGTGCCGGGCGCGCTGGCCCGGCAGGGGTGCGCCCGGGTTCCCGCACCGGTCGCCTGGTTCCGCACCACCAGTCCCTGGAACGCCACCCTCGGCGTGCTCCAGCCGTTCCTGCCCGACGCGGCCGACGGCTGGACACTGGCGCTGCGGGCGCTGGCCTCGGGGGACGACTTCACGGTGGAGGCCGGCGAGTTGGGCCGGGCCACCGCGGAGGTGCACCTCGCGCTGGCCTCGGCCTTCCCTCGCGAGGAGCACCGCGAGAACGACCGTACGGCGGCCTCGATGAGCGAGCGGCTCGACGCGGCGGCGCACTGCGTGCCGGCGCTCCAGCCGTTCGTACCGGGCCTGAGAACCGCCTTCGGGGCCCTCACCGGCTGCGATCCCGGACCGGCCGCCCAGCGCATCCACGGCGATCTGCACCTGGGGCAGGTCCTGCGGGCCGGGCGGGACTGGTTCGTGATCGACTTCGAGGGTGAGCCGTCCCGGCCGCTCGCCGAGCGGCGCAGCCCCCACTCCCCCGTGCGGGACATCGCCGGAATGCTCCGCTCGTTCGACTACGCGGCACGCCAGCGCCGCCCCTGGCGGCCGGAGTGGGCGCGCCGCTGCCGGGAGTCGTTCTGCGCGGGCTACGCGTCCGCAGCCGGATGGGATCCGCGCAAGAAGCACGGCCTGTTGCGCGCCTACGAGACCGACCGGGCCGTTTACGAAGTGCTCTACGAAGCCAGACACCGACCGGACTGGCTTCCCGTACCGATGGCGGCGATCGAACGTCTCGCCGTACGAGGAGGCTGACCCCATGGCGCTGCGTGACACCTCGCTGCCCGAGTCGTCCGGGCCGGTGCACTGCGGGGCGGCTCCCCCGCTGGACGCCACCGACCGGGGCCGGCTGCTGGCCGGCGCCCATCACGATCCGCACGCGCTGCTCGGGGTCCACCCGGTCGGCGACGGGCTGGTGTTCCGGGCGCTGCGCCCGTTCGCCGACGCGGTGAGCGTGCTGATCGACGGTGAGCGGCACGAACTGGCCTCGGAGGGCGAGGGCCTCTTCTCCGGCGTGCTGCCGCTGACCGCGATCCCCGCCTACAAGCTGCTGGTGGCCTACCCGCACCAGGAGCAGGAGGTCGAGGACCCGTACCGGTTCCTGCCCGCCCTCGGCGACCTGGACCTCCATCTGATCCGGGAGGGCCGGCACGAGCAGCTGTGGAAGGCGCTCGGCGCCGAGCCGATGACCCACCAGGGGGTGACCGGCACCCGGTTCACGGTGTGGGCGCCGAACGCCCAGGGCGTGCGGGTCGCCACGGACTTCACCCACTGGGACGGCACCGCCTTCCCGATGCGTTCGCTCGGCGCGGCCGGGGTGTGGGAGCTGTTCCTGCCCGGTGTCGGCGAGGGCACCCGCTACAAGTTCGAGATCCATTCCCGCCACGGACACCGCTTCCTCAAGGCCGACCCGATGGCGCGGATGGCGGAGATCCCGCCGGACACCGCGTCGATCGTGCACACCTCGCGCTACGAGTGGGGCGACGCGCGGTGGATGGAGCACCGGGGCGACGTCCCCGTGCATGTGGCACCGTTCTCCGTCTACGAGGTGCACCTGCCGTCCTGGCGGCCCGGGCTGACCTACCGTGAGCTGGCGGAGGTGCTGCCGGACTACGTCAACGAACTCGGCTTCACCCATGTGGAGTTCATGCCGGTCGCCCACCATCCGTTCTCCGGTTCCTGGGGCTACCAGGTGACCGGGTTCTACGCGACGGCGGCGCGGCTCGGCTCGCCCGACGACTTCAAGTTCCTGGTGGACGCGCTCCACCGGGCCGGTCTCGGCGTGATCATGGACTGGGTGCCGGCGCACTTCCCGAAGGACGACTGGGCGCTGGCCCGCTTCGACGGGGAACCGCTGTACGAGCCCGGGGACGAGCGGCGGGCCGAGCATCCGGACTGGGGTACCTACGAGTTCGACTTCGGCCGGGTCGAGGTGCGCAACTTCCTGGTCGCCAACGCGGTGTACTGGTGCGAGGAGTTCCACATCGACGGGCTGCGGGTGGACGCGGTCGCCTCGATGCTCTACCTCGACTACTCGCGCGACTCCGGCCAGTGGACGCCCAATGTGTTCGGCGGGCGGGAGGACCTGGACGCGGTGGAGTTCCTGCGCGAGATGAACGCCACCGTGTACCGGCGGGCGCCGGGCGTGGTCACCATCGCGGAGGAGTCGACCGCGTGGGACGGGGTGACCCGGCCCACCGACAGCGGCGGGCTCGGCTTCGGCCTGAAGTGGAACATGGGCTGGATGCACGACTCGCTCGGCTACGTCAGCCACGAGCCGGTGCACCGCAAGTACCACCACAACGAGATGACCTTCTCGATGGTGTACGCCTACAGCGAGAACTACGTCCTGCCGATCTCCCACGACGAGGTCGTCCACGGCAAGCAGGCGCTGGTGTCGAAGATGCCCGGCGACTGGTGGCAGCAGCGCGCCAACCACCGCGCCTATCTCGGCTTCATGTGGGCCCATCCGGGCAAGCAACTGCTCTTCATGGGGCAGGAGTTCGCCCAGGGCGCGGAGTGGTCGGAGCCGCACGGCCCGGACTGGCACCTGCTGGACCCCGCCTACGGCGCCGAGGCGGATCACCGGGGCGTGCGCGATCTCGTGCGGGACCTCAACACCGTCTACCGGGCCACCCCGGCGCTGTGGCAGCGGGACACCGACCCGGGCGGCTTCCAGTGGGCGCTCGGGGACGCGGCCGAGGACAACGTCTTCGCCTTCCTGCGGTACGCGGCCGACGGCACCCCCCTGCTCGCGGTGTCGAACTTCTCCCCGGTGGTGCGTCACGACTACCGGATCTGGGTACCCGGTGACGGCCCCGTGTGGGAGGAGGCCCTCAACACCGACGCCGCGCGGTACGGCGGCGGGGATGTCACCAACCCCGGACCGATCAAGCCGGAGGAGGACGGCATCCGGATCACGCTGCCTCCGCTGGCCACGGTGTGGCTGACACCCCAGCCCCGATGAATTCCCGAGCCGGTGCGAGGTGTCCGTTTGCCCTGGAAGGGGCAGTCGGGGCGTACGGCGAAATCCTCGCCGTCCTCGCATCGGCCGCAGAAGGGGTGCCTGAAGGTGCGCACCGTCGGAGTGGAGGAGGAACTCCTCCTGGTCGACCCGGACACGGGTGAGCCGCGGGCCCAGTCGCCCGCGATCCTCGCGCGGGACAGCGCGGACGGGAAGGACGTGTTCGAGAAGGAACTGCACGAGCAGATGCTGGAGTACGCCTCCCAGCCGCACTCCGACATGGACGAACTGGCCCATGACGTCGTCCGGTGCCGCAAGGAGGCGGCCCGGCGCGCGGGCGAGCTGGGGTGCGCGGTGGCGGCGCTGGCCACCTCGCCGCTGCCGGTCACCCCGTGCGTCGGCGAGCACCGGCGCTACCAGTGGATGGCGGACCAGTACGGCGTGGCCACCAGCGAGCAACTCGTCCTCGGCTGCCATGTCCATGTGTCGGTGAACTCCGACGACGAGGGCGTCGCCGTCCTCGACCGGATCCGTCCGTGGCTGTCGGTGCTGAGCGCGCTGAGCGCCAACTCGCCGTTCTGGCAGGGCCAGGACACCGGGTACAACAGCTATCGCAGCCGGGTGTGGCTGCGGTGGCCGTCGGCGGGGCCGACGGAGCTCTTCGGCTCGGCCGAGGGCTATCGGCGGCAGGTCGAGGACATGGTCGGCACCGGGGTGATCCTCGACGAGGCCATGGCCTACTTCGACGCCCGGCTCAGCCGGAACTTCCCGACGGTGGAGATCCGCGTGGCGGACGTGTGCCTGCACGCGGAGACCGCCGTACTCCTCGCCACCCTGGTCCGCGGCCTGGTGGAGACCTCGGCGCGGGAGTGGCGGGAGGGCCGGCCGCCGGTCGTGCACTCCGTCAGCGTGCTGCGGCTGGCCTCCTGGCAGGCCGCCCGGGCCGGGATCACCGAGAACCTGCTGCACCCGGTGAGCATGCGGCCGGTGCCGGCGGCGGTCGTCGTACAGGCCTTCGTGGACCATGTCGCGGAGGCCCTCGCGGACTGCGGCGACCTCGACCGCGCCCGCTCGGCCGTGGCCGAACTGCTCCGGCGGGGCAACGGGGCCGTCGTGCAGCGGGACCTGCACGACCGTACGGGCAGCCTGGGGGACGTGGTCGCGGAGTGCGTGCGGCGCACCCAGGGCTGAGCCCGCCGTCCGAGCCACCCTCCGAGCCCGCCTTCGACTTGTCGGATTCCGGCACCGTTCGCTCGTACCTCGGATAGATTCGGGCACCGCCGATAACTCTGCCCGTCGGTGACGTCACACCGCGTACAACAGGAGCTGCGCATGCGCGACTTCGCCCTGGCTCCCTCCGCCTACGCACCGCCGGCGGGCGGCCTCGCCGACACCGTTTTCGAGCGGGCCGCCCAGGAACCCACCCTGCCGGTGCTGGCCCGACGGCAAGGCAGCTCCTCGGACTGGAGCGAGGTCACGGCGGTGGAGCTGCGGGACACGGTCGTGGACCTCGCCAAGGGCCTGATCGCCTCCGGGATATCGCCGGGTCACCGCGTGGCCATCATGGCGCGCACCCGCTACGAGTGGACGGTGCTGAGCCACGCGCTGTGGGCGGTGGGCGCCGAGGTCGTGCCGGTGTATCCGACGTCCTCGCGCGAGCAGGTCGAGTGGATCCTCCGGGACGCCGGCTGCGTGGGCGTGGTCGTCGAGGACGAGCAGTCGGTGATGACGGTCGGCTCGGTGTGCGCCTCGCTGCCGATGCTGCGCCATGTGTGGCAGCTGGACGCGGGGGCGCTGGAGCAGCTGGTCCATCGGGGCGAGCACGTGCCGATCGCCACCGTCGACTCGCTGCGCCGGATCGTGCTGCCGGACTCCACCGCGGTCATCGCGTACACCTCGGGCTCCACCGGACGGCCGCTGGGCTGCGCGCTGAGCCACCGCGCGCTGGCCAGCCCGTGCGACACCCTGCTCAAGGGCTGGGGGCATCTGGTGGTGCCGCCGGGCGGTCAGGGGTCGGTGCTCGCCTTCCTGCCCTTCTCCCATGTGTACGGGCTCATGGTGCAGGCCCTGTGCCTGCGCGGCGGCCTGCTGATGGGCCACGAGGCCGACCCGGGCGGGAAGTCCCTCGGCGAGGCGCTGCGCTCGTTCCGGCCGACGTACTTCTGCGCCGTGCCGTCGGTCTTCGAGAAGATCTACAAGAACTTCCTGCGCGCCGCCCGGGAGTCGGGCCGCGGCGCCCTGTTCGAGCGGGCGGCCGACACGGCGCGCGACTTCGCGCTGGCGACGGAACGACACCGGCTCGGCGAGGGGCCGGGGCCGGGCTTCGACCTGAGGCTCCAGCACGCCCTGTACGAGCGGACCGTCTACCGCGGCCTGAGAGCCGCCCTCGGTGGCCGGGTGCGCACGGCGACCTCCGGCGGCTCGCCGCTGAACCGGGAGATGTCCCTGTTCTACGAGGGCATCGGCATCTATCTCAACGACGGGTACGGGCTCACCGAGACCGCCGGCGGGGTCACCGCGCAGCCGCCGGGCCTGGAGCGGTCGGGCACGGTCGGCAAGGTGCTCCCCGGCATGGATCTGCGGGTGGCGGACGACGGGGAGATCCTGGTGCGCGGTCCGTCCGTGTTCCAGGGGTACGTCAACGACGACGCGGCCACCCGGGCCGCCCTGCGCGGCGGCTGGCTGGCCACCGGCGACCTCGGGCTGCTCGACTCCGACGGCTATCTGACGATCACCGGCCGGAAGAAGGACGTGATCATCACCAGCAGCGGCAAGAGCGTCGCCCCGGCCGCCCTGGAGCAGCGGCTGCGGATGCACCCGCTGATCCACCAGGCGGTCGTCGTCGGCGACAACCGGCCCTGCGTCGGCGCGCTGCTCACCCTGGACCCGGAGTTCCTGGCGTACTGGCGCGGCACCCTGGAACCGCGCTCCGAGCAGCGCGGCCCGGCCGTGCGGCCCGCGCGGGACGCCCGGGAGGAGAACGCGCTGCGGGAGGAGGTGGCCCGGGCCGTGGCGGCGGCCAACAGCACGGTGTCGCGCTCGGAGTCGATCCGGGTCTTCCGGGTGCTGGCCGAGCCGTTCGACCAGGCCAACGGGATGCTGACGCCGTCGATGAAGCTGCGCCGGGACGCCATCGTGCGGCACTACGCGCTGGAGATCGACGCCATGTACCAGGCGCGCGCCAAGCCCGCCCGACAGGGCGCGCCCGACGAGTCCGCGGTGTGGGACGAGAACGACAACGTCTTCCGCTGAGCGTGCGTAGATCGCCGTCAGTGGGGAAACCGGACGGCGTGAGGGGACACCGGGGGAGAAACGGACGAGGACACCTTGGTGGCACGGGAGACAGCGCACCGCTCGGTCCGCTTCGACGGCGCACTCCATGATGTGACCGCGGCGCGGCTGGCGGCACAGGAGTATCTCGACGACCTGACCCGGGTCCTGCCCCCCTCCGCGCCGGAGCACCGGGACGACATCCTGCTGGTGGTGAGCGAGCTGGCGGCGAACACCGTGGAGTACGCCCCGGGGCCGTTCGAGCTGCGGATGAGCCGCTCCTTCGACGGTGTGCACGTGGTGCTGCGCGACACCAGCACCACACCCCCGCTGCCCCGCCCCTTCGACCCCGGTCGCGGGGGGCGCGGAATCGGCTGGTACCTGGTGCAGAGCCTGAGCCATCAGGCGGGGGTCATCACCCACGACCAGGGCAAGGACGTCCATGCCTTCCTGCCCTGGTGATCCGGCGGCGATGCCGCCGGCCCGCGTGTGGCCCCCGGCCGGGCGGGGCAGGCGGGCTCGAACAGGATGTTCATCTGCCTGCCGCACCCGACTGGCGGAGCGGGCGGGAGCGCGGTGGGATCGACGTGGTGCGAGGCAGCGGACCAGGGGCGGACGAACACCGTCGTGACAGACCGCCTGGAGCCGCAGAAGGGAAGAAACACCGTGACACGACCCAGGATCCTGGTGGTGGGCGCCGGCTTCGCGGGAGTGGGGTGCGTGCGCCGGCTGGAGCGCAGGCTCGCCGCCGACGAGGCCGACGTCACCCTGGTGACCCCGTTCTCCTACCAGCTCTATCTGCCCCTGCTGCCGCAGGTCGCCTCCGGCGTGCTGACGCCCCAGTCGATCGCCCTGTCCCTGCGACGCAGCCGCAGGTACCGCACCCGGATCATCCCGGGCGGCGCCATCGGCGTGGACCTCAAGGCCAAGGTGTGCGTCATCCGCACCATCACCGGCGAGACCGTCGACCAGCGTTACGACTACATCGTGCTGGCCCCCGGGAGCATCACCCGGACCTTCGACATCCCGGGGCTCACCGACCACGCGTTCGGCATGAAGACCCTCGCCGAGGCCGCCTACATCCGCGACCACGTCATCTCCCAGCTGGACCTGGCCGACGCCAGCCACGACCCCGAGGAGCGCGCCTCGCGGCTGCAGTTCGTGGTGGTCGGCGGCGGCTACGCCGGGACCGAGACCGCGGCCTGCCTCAACCGCCTCACCCGCGCCGCCGTCAAGCGCTATCCACGGCTCGACCCGCACCTGATCCGGTGGCATCTGATCGACATCGCGCCGAAGCTGATGCCCGAGCTGGGCGACAAGCTCGGCCACGCGGCCCAGGACATCCTGCGCAGGCGGGGCATCGAGATCTCGCTGGGGGTGTCCATCGCCAAGGCGGGACCGCAGGAGGTCACCTTCACCGACGGGCGCGTGGTGCCCACCCGCACCCTGATCTGGACGGCCGGAGTCGTCGCCAGCCCGCTGATCGGCACCCTCGGCGCGGAAACCGTGCGGGGGCGGCTGGCGGTGAACGCCGAGATGAACCTGCCCGGACACGACGGGGTGTTCGCGCTGGGCGACGCGGCGGCGGTGCCGGACCGGGCCAAGGACGACGAGGGCGCCATCTGCCCGCCGACCGCGCAGCACGCCATGCGCCAGGGCAGGGCCGTCGCCGACAACGTCATCGCGACCCTGCGCGGTGAGCCCTTGCGCCCGTACGAGCACAAGGATCTCGGGCTGGTCGTCGACCTCGGCGGCACGGACGCGGTCTCCAAGCCGCTCGGCGTCGAACTGCACGGGCTGCCCGCCCAGGCCGTGGCCCGCGGCTACCACTGGTCGGCGCTGCGCACCCACGTCGCCAAGACGCGGGTGATGACCAACTGGGTGCTCAACGCCCTCGCGGGCGACGATTTCGTCCGTACCGGCTTCCAGGCCCGCAAGCCCGCCAAGCTGAAGGACTTCGAGTACACCGACGCGTATCTGACGCCGGAGCAACTGCGCGAGCACCTGGCGGACGCGAAGGCGGAGGGACGGGGATAGACGCCGCACGGGGGTGGGCACGACTGCGGGACCGGCTCGACGCGTCCGATCCGGGGCTGCTGCGGCTTGCCGCGGGGCTGCGGGCGGTGGGCGCGATCGCGCTGACGCTGGTCGTGCTCGCCCTGTTCGGGGCGGACGTCCCGCATCTGGTCGCCGGTGCCATGACGGCGATGGTCTCCACCGTCGCGCTGCGCGAGAAGCGGCGCGGTCCGCAGGCCGTCACGCTCGCGCTGGGCGTGCCGGTCGCGCTCGCCTCGGTCACCCTGGCCGCGGTGCTGCGCCGGTACGTCGTCGTCGGCGACCTCTTCTTCCTCGTGCTGATCTTCGGTGCCGTGTACGGGCGCCGGTTCGGTGACCGCGGCACGGCGCTCGGGCTGATCGGCTTCCAGCTGTACTTCGTGGCGCTGTTCGTCGGCGCCACCGTCGCGGACCTGCCCGGCCTGTACGCCGTCGTCGCGACGGGCATGGTGTGCAGCGCCGTCGTACGGTTCGCGCTGGTCCCGCAGAGTTCGGCGGGGACGCTGGTTCGGCTGCGGGGGGCGTTCCGGGCCCGGTTCGCGCAGCTGGTGTCGGCGCAGCTCGGCCTGCTGGCCGCGGGGCCGATGGAGGTGGACCGGGCGCTGGAGAACGTGCGGGAGCGCAACGCGCGGCTGCACGAGACGGCGCTGATGATCCAGGGCCGGCTGGAGGCCGGTACCGACGAGGGGACGGCGCAGGTGGTGCAGCGGCGGGTCGCGGACGCCGAGATCGCCGCCGAGCGGCTCGGGCTGCTGCTGCTCACCGCGCGCAGCGAGGAACGCACCGACACCCTCACCCTGCATCTGTCCGGGGTGCCCGTGCCGTCGGCGGGGCGGCTGCCGGTCCGGGACGAGGCGGCCGGCACCCTGCGCCGGGACCTCAGAGGGCTGCGGCTGCTGGTCCGGCACCCGGGCGGCTCCGCCCTGGCCCCGGTCCGCAACCGGCTGCTGTCGTACCGGGACGAGGAGAACCTGCCCGACGCCTCGCCGCCCGTGCAGGACGTCTTCCGCGGGATCGGCGAGGCCGCCCGGGCCGTGCTCGGTCTGCGGACCGCTCTGGAGGGTCCGCAGGACGAGTCGGACGACACCCCGTCCACGACCCGCTCCCGCGAGGAGCTGGACGCCGAGGACGTCGCCATCGACGCGGCCGAGGACGTCGAGGAGGACGAGGAGACGGGGCTGCGGCGGCCCACCACCCGGGCCGCCGTGCAGGTCGTGGTGGGCTCGTCGCTGGCCATGGTCGGCGGCGAGCTGCTGTCCAGCGACCGCTGGTACTGGGCCGTGCTGGCCTGCTGGATCGTCTTCCTCAACACCGCCTCCACCGGCGAGATCCTGGTCAAGGGCTATCGCAGGGTGATCGGGACGGTGTTCGGGGTGGTGGCCGGCATCGTGCTGGCGGCGGCGTTCGGCGGGCACACCTGGACGGCGTTCGCGCTGGTGCTGGTCTGTGTGTTCGCGATGTTCTACACCGCGCCCCTGTCGTACACGCTGATGTCGTTCTTCGTGACGGCCGCGCTGGGGCTGCTCTACACGCTGCTGCACACCTACAGCACGTCGGTGCTGCTGCTGCGGATCGCGGAGACGGCGCTGGGGGCGGCGTGCGGGGTGTTCGCGGCGGCGGTGGTGCTGCCCGTGGCGACCGACCGGCGCACCAACGAGCTGCTGGTCACGGTGCTGGACCGCTTGCGCGAGGTGACCGGGGCGGCCGTGGAGCAGCTGAGCGGCGGAGCCGAGGTGGAGCTGCTGGACCAGGCGCGCGAGCTGGACCAGGCGCTGGCCGACCTGCGGGCCGCGACGAAGCCGCTCACCCATCCGGTCACCCCGCTCAGGGCACGGCGCGACACCGCCCGCTACGTGGTGGCGCTGCTGGAGACCGCCGCCTACCACGCGCGCTCGCTGGCGGCCACGGCCGAGCTGCTGCCCAGCAGTCCGTCGATCGCGGCGGACCCCCGGCTGCGCGGGGCGGGCGGGCGCATCGTGCGGAACATCGAGGCCATCGCCGCGCATGTGGCCGACGAGAAGGCGACGGAACGGGTGTCCAGCGGCCCCAGCGTGGCCGCGCTGCTGGAGTCCCACGCCCCGGACAGCATCCGCTACGGCAGGGTCACCGACCGCGTGCTGCGGCACCTGCAACGCCTGGACGAGTCGGTGGTGGGCCTGGCGCGCCCGCTGGAGACGCCCCTGGACACCCCGACGAACGCGAAGCGCCGCCTCGGCCGCGTCTGACGGAAGTAGCTTCCCGGTGCTCGGCCGGACGTCGTCGGCCCGGCGGGCGTCCGTGGGGACGTCCGCCGGGCCGACCCGGCCGGGGTCAGAAGTCGGTCGGCAGGCCGCTGGCCTCGGCGATGCCTCGTAGCTCCTCGTCGTCGTGGCGGCGACTTCGGAGGTAGCCGGCGATCTCGTCCAGGCGTTCGGGATCGGCGGCGGTGTCCGCGTCCGTGACGACCCGGACGGGTCCGCTCTCGCCGAGGTCGAGCTCGACGATCTCGTTGTCCAGGCGGCCGGTGACGGCGGTGGCGATGACCAGGGCGGCCTGGTCGCGCATCTCCTGCGGCAGGGGCGCCGCGTCGTCGTCGAGGGCCAGTTCGGCGGGTGGGAACCTTCGTTCGTCGATCGCCTTGAGGACGGGTTCGACCACATCGAGGAGGCGGAGGAAGTCCTCCGTGTCCATACGTGAACGCAGCTGGCCGAGGTAGCGGTCCACGGGCCGGCCGTCGGGCGGAAGCTCGTAGTCGTTCATGGGTGCCGCGTTCCCCGAACTCGGCATCTCAGACACGCCGCCTGCGAGCCAGTACGAAGGAGAAGATCCCGAACAGCAGCAGCCCGAAGGCGACGCAGGCCAGCAGCGACGGGCCGAACGCGGTGTCGGCGAAGGTGCGCAGCGTGTCGTCCATGCCCTTGGCCTTGTCCGGTTCGTAGTCGACGGCGGCCTGTACGGCGAAGACGCCGAGGGCCGCGAAGACCGCGCCGCGCGCCACTCCGCCGCCGACCCCCGTCACGTCCGTCAGCCGCCGCCCGGCCCGGGACATCTCGCCGAGCTTCAGCGTCTCGCGGTACTCGCGGCGCACCGCCTGCACGCCGATCCACACGCCCGCGCCGATGATCACGGCCCCGCCGACGCCGACGAGCCACTGGCCCGCGGGCAGCTCCAGCGCGGTGGCGGTGATGTCGCGGGACTCCTGGTCGCCGGAGCCGGAACCGGAGCCCGAGCCACTGCCGCCGCCCGCGGCGAAGCGCAGCACGGAGAAGGCGACGAAGCCGTAGAAGACGCACCTGACCAGGGCGAGGGCACGCTTGTGGGCCTTGCGCCCGTCCGGGTCGGCGGAGCCGAACGCGGCCTCCGACAGCCGCCACACGGCCATGCCGACCAGGCCGATGCCGAGCGCCCACAGCAGGACCGAGCCGAAGGGCTGCCCGGATATCTCCGCCAGCGCGCCCTGGCGGTCCGCCTGCTCGCCGCCGTCGCCGAAGGCGATCTGCAGGGCCAGCACCCCGACCAGCAGGTAGATCACGCCCCGTGCGGCCAGCCCCGCCCTCGCGGCGCCCTCGGTGACCGATCCGGTCGCCTTCCGCGCGGCCCGGTCACGGCCGGCCCCTGCCACAGCACTCTGATTCATCTCGACCTCCCGGGATCCACATGCCCCGGTTCGGCCGGAACTCACGTACGAACCGGTCAGCGGCCGCCGCGGCGGCCGAGCGCGTGCAGGTGCTCCAGGGCGTCCAGGACGACCGTGCGCTCGTGCCAGGCGAGCCAGCGGCCGGCCTCCGCGCCCAGTACGTCGAGGGCCTTGAGGCGGGCCTCGCCCAGGTCCTCGATCGGCCGGTCGAAGTGGGCCGAGACCATGCCCACGCACAGACCGCCCGCCGTGGTCAGCGGCACGCTGTGGCAGGCCCGGCTGCCGTCGGCGAGGATCACCAGCCGGGCCGGCTCGGTGAACACCGGGTCGGTCTCCACGTCCCGCACGGTGAACCGGGCGCCGTCCCGGGCGGCCCGCGCGCACGCGGTGCCGTCGTCCCCGACGTGGGCGAAGAAGTCCACGAACTCCGCGCCGTGGCCGGTGTGCCGTTCGATGCGCAGCCCGCCCCGCGTCCGGTCGGCGGCCTGGACGTTGCCCATGGAGGTGTCCGCCACGGCGAGCGCCTGGCTCAGTACGGCCGTCAGGACGGCGCCCCGGGTCGCGGAGCCGGTGTCCCGGGCGGCGGGGAAGGTCAGGGCGGGCTCGGGGGTGCGGATGCGCCGCGGGAACCACGGTCCCGCGCCGGGGTCCGGGCGCGGGACGCTCACCACGGCCTCGGCGACCGTGCGCAGCTTGACGTTGTGGCGCTGCGAGGCCCGGCGCATCAGGGTGAAGGCGCTGTCCGCGCCGGGCAGGGCGTAGCGCTCCTGGAGGATGCCCTGGGCCAGGGCTATCAGGGGGTGGGCCAGGGCCCGGGCGCGCAGATCGCGGATCTCGGCACGGAGCAGCTCCGCCTCCTCGCGCCCGCGCCCGTCCTCGGTCTCGGTCATGACACTCCTCAGCCGGGTGGGTACGCGTGCGCGTGTGCCCCGCGGATCACGGCGTACGCGTGGGTGGCCGGTGTGCGGCGGGCGGGTGCGTGGGGCCCTTGCGCGGTCGGCATGGGCGCAGTGACGGACGTGTGCTCGGCTTGCGCGTGGGTGGCCTGCGGGGGCGTGGGTAGGCGTGGCGTCACGCATGGGTGACCGGCGTGCGGTCGGCCTACGCGTCGGTGAGCGGCACCACCGCGCTGATGCGTTTGCCGCCGGCGGGCAGGACCGACACCTCGACGTCGCGGGCCAGGCGGCAGACGATCGGCCAGCCGTGTCCGCCGAAGCGGCGGTGGTCGCGGCGTTCACCGGGCTCGGTGAGCACCGGCAGCCGCTCGCTGCGGTCGCTGACCGACAGCCGCAGCCCCGGTTCGACGAGGTCGACCAGGTCGACGCGGAAGTCGGTGACACCTCCGCCGTGCAGGATCGCGTTGGTGGTGAGTTCCGAGGCGACGAGCAGGGCGTCGTGGAACGCGGTCCGGTCGCACCGCGTGCCGTGGGCACGGCAGTGCTCGGTGACCGCGCGTTCGACGGCCCTGCGGGCCTCGGCCGGTTCGTTCACATGGTGTGCCGTGTACTCCCCGCGCATCTCTGACTCCGTGAAATCGCTCGATTCGGGGGTGCGATCCCCCCGGGCGCATCGGGTCTCTTCCTATCTGGTCGCCGCTGTGGGGCCGCCCAAACATCCCGGGGCCGGGTCCGGCGCACGAATCCGGGCCTTCGGGGTAGGTGGAGGGCATGACTGACGTTGTGGACTCGGGCGAACTGCTCCGGCGGATCCAGCGGGCCAGGGACGGCGCCCGGCGGGAGGAACAGGCCTGGCGGGCCAGGAGTGTCGATCTGCGGGCGAGCGACCCGGAGGGCGCGCGGGACGCCGCCGCGCGGACGATCGCCTTCGAGACGGTGCTCCAGGTGCTGGACGAGATCCTCACCCCGGGCAGGCGTCCGGGCGTACGGGGAGCGGGTACCGAAGTGAGTCAGGTCACTTGACCTGATCCTGGTTTCGCACACCCCCCGCACATGATTTACGGTTCATCCATACGTGGTCCGAGGTCGACGGCTTCCCGTCCCTCGCACCCCGCATACGGCCCTGGCTGGCCTCCCCCGTCCAGCCAGGGCTTCTTCATGCCCGGACGGGTCTCCACCGGTTCTCCAGTCCGTCGAGGTGCCCTACGCGTCGGCACCGGCTGAAATGGGCGTAGGGAAAGCCCCGGAACCCGACGCCGGCGAGGAGCCCCGTGTCATGACCAAAGCAACGAAACTGCTGACCGCCCTGCCCCCGCCGCAGCGCGAGCGGCTGATGGCCCTGGCCAAGGAGGTCTCCTTCCCCGAGGACGCCCGGATCTTCGAGGCCGGCGGCACCGCGGACCGCTTCTGGGTGATCCGCTCGGGCGCCGTCTCGCTCGACCAGCGGGTCACCTCCCTCCAGCGGGTGACCGTCGCGAGCCTGGGCTCAGGGGACCTGCTCGGCTGGTCCTGGCTGTTCCCGCCGTACGTGTGGGACTTCGGCGCGGAGGCCTTCAGCCCGGTGCGGGCCTACGAGTTCGACGCGGACCGGGTACGGGCGCTGTGCGACGAGGACCAGCAGCTCGGGCTGATCCTGCTGCGCCAGGTCGCCGAGATCCTCGCGCACCGGCTGGAGATCACCCGGGGCAAGCTGATGGAGCAGTACGGGATGCGCCGGCGCAGCGCGCTGTAGGGCTCCCGGTTCCCGGCACCGCGCCGCCACCGCCTCAGACGCGGTAGCGGCGCAGTGCCGGGACGGCGAGGGCGAGGGCGAGCATCGCCACGATCACCAGCAGGCCCCCGCCCGCGATCGCCTGGCGCGCGCCGAAGGCCGATCCCGCGGTGCCGTGCAGGACGTCGGCCAGGCGGGGGCCGCCGGCGACGACGACCGTGAAGACGCCCTGCATCCGGCCGCGCATCTCGTCGGTCGCGGCGGAGAGGAGGATCGCCCCGCGGAAGACCATGGACACCATGTCGGCGACGCCCGCGGCGACCAGGAACGCCACCGCGATCCACAGGCTGTCGCTCAGCCCGAAACCGGTGATGGCCGCGCCCCAGGCGACGACCGCGCCGATCACCATCAGGCCGTGCCGGCGGGCCCGGGAGAAGGTGCCGGAGAACAGGCCGCCCAGCACCGCCCCGACCGGGATCGCGGCGAACAGCACGCCGAGGGCGAGGCCCTCGCCCCACGGGGCGTAGGTCTCGGCGGCGAGCTGCGGGAACAGGGCGCGGGGCATGCCGAGGACCATGGCGATCACGTCGGCGAGGAAGGACAGCAGCAGCACCTTGTGCAGGGCGATGTAGCGGAAGCCGGCCGCGATCTCGCGCACTCCGGCCCGGCGGGCCGCGGTGCCCGCGAGCGGCGGCAGCGGGGGCAGCCGGTGGACCGCCCACACGGTCACGCACAGTGCCAGCGCGTCCAGCAGATACAGCTCGGCCAGCCCGATGACCGGGATGAGGGCGCCGGCCAGCAGCGGGCCGGCGATCAGGCCGGTCTGCATGACGGTGGATCCCAGGGCGTTGGCCGCGGCCAGTTCGCCGGCCGGGACCAGCCGGGCGATGGAGGCGTTGCGGGCCGGGGAGTTGAGGCCGAAGAACGCCTGCTGGACGGCGAGCAGCACCATCAGGGCGGGTACCGATTCGAGGCCGGTGACGGCCTGGAGCCAGAACAGCACCGAGGTGACGGCGATGCCGGTGTTGGTGATCAGCAGCAGTCTGCGCCGGTCCATGGCGTCGGCGATCGCCCCGCCCCACAGCGCGAAGACCACCAGTGGCAGCAGACCGGCGAGGCCGGCGTAGCCCACCCAGGCCGAGGAGCCGGTGATGTCGTAGATCTGCTTGGGGACGGCGACCGCGGTGAGCTGGCTGCCGACCGCGGTGACGATGGTCGAGGACCACAGTCTGCGGTAGGCCGGGCGGCGCAGCGGGCGGGTGTCCATGGCCCAGCGGCGCCGGCCGCGCGCGGGTTCGTCGGCCGCCGGCGGCTGTTCGGTGGTGCTGTCGCTGCTGTCCACGGAGTTCCTGGTTGCTCGATACATCTTTCTCGGACCAGGGTTCACTATCGCACCGCCCGGCGGGAGTCCGGGACGCGTGATCCCAGCTTCCGAGCATCAGCTTCCGAGCATCAGCGAGACGCCGAGGGCGATCATGACGGCGGCGACCAGGCCGTCCAGGATCCGCCAGGCCGCGGGCCGGGACAGCAGCGGGCCCAGCAGCCGGGCGCCGAAGCCGAGCGCGGCGAACCAGCACAGGCTGGCCAGCACGGCCCCGAGCCCGAAGGTCCAGCGCAGCGCGCCCCGGTCGGCGGCCACCGAGCCGAGCAGGAAGACGGTGTCGAGGTAGACGTGCGGGTTGAGCCAGGTCATCGCCAGACAGGTCAGCACCGCGCGCCTGCGTGACGGCACGCCCTCCCCCTCCGTCCGCAGCGCGCCGGCGGGCCGGAACACGCGCCGGGCGGCGAGGGCGCCGTATCCGACGAGGAAGGCGCCGCCGATCCAGCCGACCGCGGTCAGCGCGCCCGGCCAGGCCACCACCACCGCTCCCACACCTCCGACGCCGAGGGCGATGAGGACCGCGTCGGACAGGGCGCAGATGCCGACGACGGCGAGGACCGCCTCCCGGCGGGCGCCCTGGCGGAGCACGAAGGCGTTCTGGGCGCCGATGGCGACGATGAGGGAGAGGCCGGTGCCGAATCCGGCGGCGGCGGTGGCGAGAGCGGTGGACATGGCATAGACGCTAGGGACGGCTCCATCCATGTGTACAGCTAAAGATTCTTACGTACCCTTAGCGCTCGTGATGGTGACGGAACTGCCGCCGGAGCAGGTGCGGACCCTGCTCGCCGTGGTGGACGAGGGGACGTTCGACGCGGCGGCGGCCGCGCTGCATGTGACGCCGTCGGCGGTGAGCCAGCGGGTCAAGGCGCTGGAGCAGCGCACCGGGCGGGTGCTGCTGGTCCGGTCGAAACCGGTGCGGGCGACCGAGTCGGGGGCGGTGGTCGTCCGGTTCGCCCGGCAGCTGGCCCGGCTGGAGCTCGACGCCCGCGCGGAGCTGGGCATGGGCGGCGCGCGGGACGAGCCGACCCGGCTGTCGATCGCGGTGAACGCCGACTCGCTGGCGACCTGGTTCCTGGACGCGCTGGCCCGGGTGCCGGCCGAGCCGCACGTCTGTTTCGACCTGTGCCGCGAGGACGAGGCCCGGACGGCCGCGCTGTTGCGGGAGGGCCTGGTGATGGCGGCGGTGACCTCGGCGTCCGAGCCGGTGGCCGGGTGCTCGGTGCGGCCGCTGGGCAGGATGCGGTACCTCGCGGCGGCGAGCCCCGCGTTCGCCGAACGGCATCTCGACGGGGCGCCCCTGCGGGAGGCGCTCCCGCGGGCGCCGGTGGTGACCTTCGACCGCAGCGACGAACTCCAGGACGCCTTCGTGCGGCGGCTGCGGCGCGGCCCGGGTGGCGCGGCCCGGGTCCGGCACCGGATTCCCACCTCGGAGGGGTTCCTGGCGTCGGTCGTGGCCGGTCTGGGCTGGGGCATGGTGCCGGAGATCCAGGCCGGGGCCCTGCTCGGCTCCGGCCGACTGGTCTCCCTCGCCCCTGAGCGGGCCCTTGACGTCCCGCTGTACTGGCAGCAGTGGAAGCTGGACTCCCCCGCGCTGGCGTCCGCGGCCCGGGCGGTGGGCGCCGCGGCGGAACGGGCGCTGCGCCAGGACGCCGGGCGGCCCTAACGCGCCTGTGACTCCAGGCGGGTCTGGGCGCTGTCCAGCAGCATCTCCAGGGCCGTGGGGTAGGCGCTGGTCACCATGCGGGTGGCGAGCAGCGGGGCGGCCTCGGCGATCCTGGGGTGGGTGGTGCGGGGCAGGCGGGCGTAGGTGGAGCGCCACATCGCCTCGTCGGCGTGGAGCGAGTCGCTGGGCAGCGCCAGCGAGGCCGCGTCGAGGGCGGCGAAGGCCAGGGTCTGGTCGATGAAGGCGTGGTAGACGCGCACGGTCTCGGGCAGGGGGAACCCCGCGGTGCGCAGGACGTCCAGTACGGCCTCGTCGACGGCGAGTTCGTTGGCCCGGCCGGTGACCCGGCTGGTGGTGAGCAGGGCCGCCTGCGGATGGGCGAGGTAGGCGGCGTGGATCCGCAGCCCGACCGAGGTGAGGTCCTGCCGCCACTGTCCCGTGGGCCGCCAGCCGTGCAGGGCCTGACCGATGAGCGCGTCCCCGATGGCGAGGGTAAGGTCGTCCATGCTGCGGAAATAGCGGTAGACGGTGCTCGGATCGGCGTCCAGGGCCAGTCCCAGGCGGCGCGCGGTCAGCCCGGAGCTGCCGTGTTCGCGCAGCAGCCGCAGCGCGGTGTCGACGATCAGCGCCTCCGACAGCACCGTGCCGCTCTTCGTCGGACGCCGTCGGCGCCGCTTCTCCTCGGGAACCACCGGCTTCGGCACACGCACTCCCGTCTTATGCCAACGCCATTGACCTTACTCCTCCGGCGGGCGTTGTATCTGTTCCGGGGCCCCGCGTACATCCCACCTCCGACAGGGAGTTCTCGTCATGCGTGTTCTGCTCGTGGGAGCCGGCGGTGTGGGCACCGCCGTCACCCGGATCGCCGCCCGGCGTCCGTTCTTCGAGGCGATGGTGGTCGCCGACTACGACCCGGCGCGGTCCGAGGCGGCCGTCGCCTTCGTGGACGAGCCCCGGTTCCTCGCCGAGCGCGTCGACGCCGGTGACGAGAAGGCGGTGGCCGGGCTCCTGCGCCGGCACTCCTGCGACGTGCTGCTCAACGCCACCGACCCGCGCTTCGTGATGCCGCTGTTCCGGGCGGCCCGGTCGGCCGGCGCCACCTATGTCGACATGGCGATGTCCCTGTCCCGGCCGCATGCCGAGCGCCCGTACGCCGAGTGCGGGGTCAAGCTCGGCGACGAGCAGTTCGCCGAGGCCGAGGAGTGGGCGAAGGAGGGCGGGCTCGCCCTGGTCGGCATGGGCGTGGAGCCCGGCCTGTCGGACGTCTTCGCCCGGCACGCGGCCGACGAACTCTTCGACGACATCGAGGAGATCGGAGTCCGCGACGGCGCCAACCTCACCGTCGACGGCTACGACTTCGCGCCCTCGTTCAGCATCTGGACCACGATCGAGGAGTGCCTGAACCCGCCCGTCGTCTACGAGGCCGACCGGGGCTGGTTCACCACCGAACCCTTCAGCGAACCCGAGGTGTTCGACTTCCCCGAGGGCATCGGCCCGGTGGAGTGCGTGAACGTGGAGCACGAGGAGGTGCTGCTCGTGCCGCGCTGGGTCGACGCGCGCCGCGTCACCTTCAAGTACGGCCTGGGCGAGGAGTTCATCGGCACGCTGAAGACGCTGCACCTGCTGGGCCTGGACCGCACCGAGCCGGTGACCGTGCCCGGCGCCGACGGGCCGGTCCGGGTCTCGCCCCGGGACGTGGTCGCCGCCTGTCTGCCCGACCCGGCCACGCTGGGCGACCGGATGCGCGGCAAGACCTGCGCGGGCACCTGGGTGCGGGGCGTGAAGGACGGCGCACCGCGGGAGGTGTACCTCTACCACGTCGTCGACAACGAGTGGTCCATGGCGGAGTACGGCAGCCAGGCCGTGGTCTGGCAGACGGCCGTCAACCCGGTCGTGGCGCTCGAACTCCTCGCGGACGGTTCCTGGTCGGGATCGGGGGTACTGGGCCCCGAGGCGTTCCCGGCCCGCCCGTTCCTGGATCTGCTGACCGCCTACGGCTCCCCGTGGGGCATGCGCGAGCAGTGACCCCGTACGGCTCGCGATTGCGCGGTTTCACTCCCGCGTCGACAGGTCACCCGAACGGGAGTAAAGCATCCGAAAGGGCACGTACTACTTCGAGTGCAGGTGACTTCGATGGACAACTGGCGCGACCTCGCCGTATGCCGTGACGAGGATCCGGATCTCTTCTTCCCGATCGGGAACTCCGGTCCGGCCCTGGTGCAGACGGTGGCGGCCAAGGCCGTCTGCGGGCGCTGTCCGGTGCGGGAACAATGTCTGGACTGGGCGTTGGAGACCCGGCAGACGGTCGGTGTGTGGGGCGGCACCAGTGAGGGCGAGCGGCTCGCGCTGCTGCGCCGGACGGCCGCCCGCAGAAGCGGCGGGTGAGGCCCCTCAGAGGTCGCCGGGCGCCTCGGCGCCCGGCAGCCGGAGGGTGAACACCGAGCCCGCGCCCGGCTCGCTCGCCGCCTCGGCCGTACCGCCGTGGGCGGCGAGGAGCTGACGGACGATGGGCAGGCCGAGGCCGCTGCCGCCGGTGCGGCGGCTGCGGGACTTCTCCGCCCGCCAGAACCGGTCGAAGACATGGGGCAGTTCCGCGGCGGCGATACCGGTGCCCGTGTCGGTGACGTCCAGGACGACGTCGTCGCCGTCGCGGCGGGCCGCCAGGGTGACGGTGCCGCCCGCCGGGGTGTGCCGCAGCGCGTTGGAGACCAGGTTGCCGAGCGCCTGGCGCATCCGGACCGGGTCGGCGTCCAGCCAGGGCGTGCCCCGCGCCGCGGTGCGCAGGGTGACACCGGCCGTGTCCGCGGTGACGCGGTGGGCGGCGGCGACCTGGTCGAGGAGTTCGTCGGCGCGCAGGGGCTCGCGGTGCAGCCGCAGGGTGCCGGCGTCGGCGTCGGCGAGGTCCTGGAGGTCGTCGATGACGCGTTGCAGGACCAGCGCCTCCTCGTGCAGGGCGGCGAGCAGGGCGGGGTCGGGGTCGACGACGCCGTCCCGGGTGACCTCCAGCCAGCCGCGGATGTTGGTCAGCGGGCTGCGCAGCTCATGGGCGATGTCGCTGACCATCGCCTTGCGCTGGGCCTCCGACCGGGCCCGGCGCTCGGTGAGTTCGTTGAACGCCGCCGCCAGGATGCCGGTCTCGTCCCGGGTGGTGACCGGGACCCGCGCATGCCGGTCCAGGGGCTGTCGCGCGGCCTCGGTCAGCGCCCGCAGCGGCCGTACCAGCCGGGTGGCGACGGCGGCGGTCACGGCGACGGTGACGGCGAGCACCAGGGCCGCGGCGCCCACGACCTTGGTCCGGTTCCCCGGGGACAGGTCGAAGCGGACCGCGGGCCGGTCCCCGACGCCGAGGAACAGGTCGGCGGGCGGGGCGACATAGGGGCCGAGCTGGGTGCGGCGGGCCTCGTCGACGCAGGCCCGCGCCTGCCGTTGGGCCCGTTCGTAGGGGTGGGCCCTGAGCTTGCCGATCGGGTACCGGGTCTCCATCCGCCGTTCGGTGACGTCGACGGTGACGAAGAGCGGCTCGAGGAATTCGAGGCCGTGCCCGTCCAGGCACCGGCGGGCGCGCTCGGTGAGGCCGGCGAGTGCCTCGGCCTCGGTGGCGGTGGGGGTGTTCAGCTTTCCGTCGGCGCACTCCAGGGGGACGTAGTCGACGGCGCTGCCGTCCTGATCGGTGAGGACCGGGCGGCCGCTCGGGGTGCGCACGACGGTGGCGGTGACGCCGTTGCGCTCGTAGCACTCGCGGCGCTCGCCGGCGAGTTCGTCGAGCCGGGCGCGCTCGGCAGCGGGCAGCCGGTACGGGCCGACCACGCGCGGGTCGACGCCGGGGCGCTGGGCGCCGCGGTCGCTGTGGGTGTCGGTGCTCAGCGGGTCGACGGTGGCCGCCGGGCGCGGCGGCAGCGGGGTGCCCGGGGCCGCGGAGTCGGCGATCACCCGGCGGTCGGTGGGCGTGGTGAGGGCGATGCGGCGGCCGATGCGGTCGGACAGTTCGCGCAGGGTGGCGTCGACCCCGCGCCAGTCGGGATGGGCGGCGGCGTAGCCGCTGAGCCGGGTGAGGACCTCCATGTCGTCGGCGAGGACCTGGCCCTGTTCCTCCCGCAGGGCGCGGGTGGTGGTCTCGACCGCCAGCCATGCCGTCGCCGTGACCGAGCACACGGCGATCAGGGCCGAGGCGATCAGCAGGCGGACCAGCAGGCGCTTGCGCAGCGGTGTGCGCGGCCTCATCCCCGGCCGCCGCTCAGCTTGTAGCCGACCCCGAACACCGTCAGCAGCCGGACCGGCCGCCGCGGGTCGGGCTCGATCTTGCGGCGCAGGTTCATGATGTGGACGTCGACGGCCCGTTCGGTCGAGGCCCGGTCCGCGCCCCGGGTGCACTCCAGCAACTGCCGTCGGGAGAAGACCCGTTCGGGCTCGGCGGTCATCGCGAGCAGGATCTGGAACTCGGCGGGTGTGCAGTCCACCGGCTCCCCGTCGAGGCGCACCTCGTGCCGTACGGGGTCCACGGCGAGCCCCGCGGCCCGTACCACCGGGTCCTCGCGCCGGTCCGGGCCCCGCCCGCCGCGCCGCAGCACGGTGCGGATCCGGGCCATCAGCTCGCGCGGGCTGTACGGCTTGGTCATGTAGTCGTCGGCGCCGAGTTCGAGGCCGAGCAGGACGTCGTCCTCGGCGGAGCGGGCGGTGAGCATCAGCACCGGTACGTCGCTGTCGCGGCGCAGCACCCGGCACACGCCGTAGCCGTCGATCACGGGGAGCATCAGGTCCAGTACGACGAGGTCGGGGCCCAGGCGCCGGGCCGCGTCCAGGGCGGCCGGGCCGTCGTGGACCACGGTGGCGGTGTGCCCCTCGGCCAGCAGGGAGCGCCGTATCAGTTCGGCCTGCATCGCGTCGTCCTCGGCTACCAGTACATGTGCGCACACGGGGCGGATCCTACGATTCAGCGGTTGAGGGAGGCGCGGTCGCCCATGACGACGACGGGTTGCAGCTCCGGGTCCAGGGCCAGCAGCAGGGCCTTCATGTGCGGCCGGGCGAGGCCGACGCAGCCGTGAGTGGGGCCGCCGTGGTCGACGTGCAGCCATATGCCGCCGCCGCGGTCCTCGCCGAGCGGGCGGGTCCAGTCCAGGGGCGAGGTGCCGGGCTCGCGGTTGTAGTCGACGGCGATCACGTAGTCGAAGGAGCCCGCGAGGGGTTCGCCCTCGAAGCCGGTGCCGCCGATGGAGAAGGCCGGGGAGCGGTCGTAGGGCAGCCGGGTGCCGGGGTCGCGCAGCAGGCCGCCGGCGTCGCCGAGGGTGAACACGCCGATGGGGCTGCGCAGGTCGCCGAGGCGGTGGCGGTCGGTCCAGCCCTTCAGCGCGTTGTGCGCGGGCCAGGACTCGCCCGCCTCCCAGCCGGCGTCGGTGCGCTCGTACAGGACCGCCGTGGAGCGGGAGGAGTCCTTGCCGCGTCCGGTGACGACGAGGGCCTGACGGGTGTCGGCGGGCACCTTCGCCCAGGTCCTGGGCCCCAGTCCGGGCAGTTGCTGCGGGGCCACGTCCAGGGTGACCGGGGGCCGGGGCGTCCGGGGCGGCACGGGGGCGTCGCCGGTCGTGACCGCGGCGGCGCCGCCGCAGCCGGTGAGCAGCAGGGAGGCGGCCAGCAGGGCGGCCCGGGGGCTCGGGGTGATCATGCGTCGACCTTGGCGCACACTTGTGAGGAAGCCGTCAGCCCCGCGTGGAGAGGCCCGACCGTGAGCGTGCGTGTCCGCCGGGTCCACGATCCGCCCGAGCCGGAGGACGGGACGCGGGTCCTGGTCGACCGGCTGTGGCCGCGCGGGGTGTCGAAGGCGGCGGCCCGGGTGGACGAGTGGCCCAAGGAGATCACCCCCTCGACCGAGCTGCGTCGCTGGTACCACGCGGGCGAGGGTTCCCACGAGGAGTTCGCCCGCCGGTACGAGGCGGAGCCGGCCGCCCCCGAGGCCGCCGAACTCCTCGATCATGTAAGGGAGTTGGCGGCCGAGGGCCCGGTGACCCTGCTGACGGCCACGAAGGAGCCGGAGCGGAGTCACACGGCCGTCCTCGCCCGGCTGCTGGGCGCCTGACGGGCCGGTCCGGGGCGGTGTGCCCCGGACCGGGCCGTCGGCTCGGCTCAGGCGGCTCCCTGGACAGCCGCTCGGGGGTGCGGGCTCAGCCGGCCTGCCGGGCTCGCTCGGCGGCGCGGGCTCAGCCGGCCTGCCGGGCTCGCCCGCCGGCTCGGGCTCAGCCGGTCTGCTGGGCGGCCGCCCGGCCCGCGGCTCGGCCGGAGAAGAGGCAGCCGCCGAGGAAGGTTCCCTCCAGGGCGTTGTAGCCGTGGACACCGCCGCCGCCGAAGCCGGCCACCTCGCCGGCCGCGTACAGGCCCTCCACCGGCCGGCCGTCGGCGCCGAGCGCACGGGAGTCGAGGTCGGTCTGGATGCCGCCGAGGGTCTTGCGGGTGAGGATGTGCAGCTTGACGCCGATCAGCGGGCCCGCGGCCGGGTCGAGGATGCGGTGCGGGGTGGCGACCCGGCCGAGGCGGTCGCCGATGTAGCGGCGGGCGTTGCGGATGCCCTGGATCTGGGCGTCCTTGCTGTAGGCGTTGGCGAGCTGGAGGTCGCGGGCCTCGATCTGGTGGCGCACCTCGGCCGCGTCGAGCAGCGGCTTGTCGGTGAGCCCGTTCATCTTCTCGACGAGCTGCTCCAGATTGGGGGCGGTGACGAAGTCGGCCCCCTGGCGCAGGAACGCGTCGACCGGTCCCGGCGCGCCCTTGCCGAGGATGCGCTCCTTCAGGAACGCCTGCCGGTCCTTGGCGGTGATGTCGGGGTTCTGCTCGGAGCCGGAGAGCGCGAACTCCTTCTCGATGATCTTCTGGGTGAGGATGAACCAGGAGTGGTCGTGGCCGGCGATGTCCTCGGTGGTGCGCAGGTGCTTGAGGGTGCCGAGGGTGTCGTAGCCGGGCAGGCAGGGGTCGGGCAGCCGGCGGCCCAGCGCGTCGAACCACATGGAGGACGGGCCGGGCAGGATGCGGATGCCGTGCCCGGGCCAGATCGGGTCCCAGTTCTGGATGCCCTCGGTGTAGTGCCACATGCGGTCGCGGTTGACCAGGCGTACGCCCGCCGCGGCGCTGATGTCGAGCATGCGGCCGTCGACGTAGGCGGGGACGCCGGTGACCATCCGCGCGGGCGGGGTGCCGAGGCGCTCGGGCCAGTAGCGGCGGACGATGTCGTGGTCGGCGCCGATGCCGCCGGTGGTGACGACGACGGCCTGCGCGGTCAGTTCGAACTCGCCGACGCTCTCGCGGCTGGACTTCACGCCGCGGGCCGCGTTGTCCTCGGCGAGGAGCGTGCCGCGCACTCCGCTCGCCCGGCCCTCCTCGACGACGAGTTCGTCGACGCGGTGGCGGTGGTGGAAGGTGAGCAGTCCGTCGCGCGCGGCCTGCTTGGCGTACTCGACGAACGGCTCGACCACGCCGGTGCCGGTGCCCCAGGCGATGTGGAAGCGCGGCACGGAGTTGCCGTGGCCGTGGGCCCGGAGGTCACCGCGCTCGGCCCAGCCGACGGTGGGCAGGAACTTGATGCCGTGCCCCTGGAGCCAGGACCGCTTCTCCCCCGCCGCGAACTCGACGTAGGCGCGCGCCCAGCGCACCGCCCAGGAGTCCTCGTCGTCCTCGCGGTCGAAGCCGGCGCTGCCCTGCCAGTCGTTCCAGGCCAGTTCGAAGGAGTCCTTGATCTTCAGGCGCCGTTGCTCGGGCGAGTCGACGAGGAACAGCCCGCCGAACGACCAGAACGCCTGTCCGCCGAGGTTGCCCGCGTTCTCCTGGTCCAGCAGGGCGACCCGGCGTCCCCGGCTGGTGAGTTCATGTGCGGCGACCAGGCCCGCGAGGCCCGCTCCTACGACGATGACGTCGGCATCCATGCGACCGTTCCCTTCCTCATCCGTGGGTGCCGCTGCCGTCGGTCAGCAGGGCGGTGAGCAGTTGCTTGAGCCAGGCGCGGGCGCTGTCGACGTCCTTGTCCAGCAGCAGTTGGGTGGTGACTCCGTCGTACGCGGCGACGACCGCGTGGGCCGCGCCGTCGCTGCCGCCGAACACGGCGGGCAGCGCGGTGTGCCCGGTGGCCCGGGCGAGGCGGTCGGCGATGGCGGTGCGCAGCCGCTCGCGGTGTTCCAGCAGGCTCCGGGCGACGGCCGGGTCCCGGGCGGCGTGCACCAGGAAGTCCGTCTTGACCAGCAGCCAGTCCACGTCGAGCAGCAGCACCTCGGTGACCCGGTCCACGGAGGCCGGTACGTCGAGGTCGGGGCCGTCCAGCGCCAGGGCGCCCGCGACCTGGTCGGCGATCAGGTCGGCGCGCTGCCGGTAGAGGGCGAAGAACAGCTCGTCCAGGCTGTCGAAGTTGGAGTAGAAGGCGCCCCGGCTGTATCCGGCCGCCTCGCAGACCTCCTCGATCGACACCCGGCCGAATCCCTTGGCGGCGAACACCTCGAACGCGGCGTCGAGCAGGTTGGCCCGCGTCCGCACGCGACGCCTGGTCACCCGGCCTGCCGTCCGCTCCGCCACCATGGCCGCCCCTTCGTTCGATACGGGAATGTATCCGATACGCGAGTGCATCGAAAGACGCCCGGGCGCAGACTTTCGGCCACCGGGATTCATGGGAACAGATTTTCGATTAAGGAGTACGCTGGCCGTATGACCACGCACCTCCAGGGCTCCCTCTTCGACCAGGCGGACCGGATGGCGCTCGGCGACCTCGGCGGCCTCAGCCGGACCGAGCTCGGGCACGGAGCCTGGATCGACGTGCTGCCCGGCTGGCTGAGCGGCTCCGACGCCCTGTTCGAACAGCTCGCCGCGGAGGTCCCGTGGCGCGCCGAGCGCCGCACGATGTACGACCAGGTCGTCGACGTACCCCGGCTGCTCGCGTTCTACGGCGCGGACGACCCGCTGCCGCATCCGGTGCTGGATCAGGCGCGCACCGCGCTGGGCGCGCACTACGCCGGGGAGCTGGGCGAGCCGTTCACCACGGCCGGGCTCTGCCACTACCGCGACGGCCGGGACAGCGTCGCCTGGCACGGCGACCGGATCGGGCGGGGCGCCCGCGAGGACACGATGGTCGCGATCCTCTCGGTGGGCGCGCCCAGGGACCTGCTGCTGCGGCCGGTGGGCGGCGGGGACACCGTGCGCCGCCCGCTGGGCCACGGCGACCTGATCGTGATGGGCGGCTCCTGCCAGCGGACCTTCGAGCACGCGATCCCCAAGTCGGCCCGCGCGACGGGTCCGCGCATCAGCGTCCAGTTCCGGCCGCACGACGTGCACTGAGCCCCCGGGGGCCTGCCGGCTCCGGGCGGCCCTCTGGTTGGCTGTCCCGGTCGGGCACTTCCTTCGGACGGCGGGACCATCATGCGGGCACGGGTACGGCAAGTCGCCGACGGCACCTATCTGGTGCACGGCTCCGACACCAACTGGGTCCTCCTCGCCGACGGGGACGCGCTGACCCTGGTGGACACCGGGTACCGGGGCGACCGGGCGGGCCTGCTCGACTCCCTGGCCCAGGTGGGCGGTTCACCGGAGGCGGTGACGGCCGTGCTGATCACGCACGCCCACAACGACCATGTGGGATCGGCCGAGTTCCTGCGGGCGACGTACGGCACGCCGGTGCTGCTGCACGAGGCGGAAGTCCCGCACGCCCGACGGGAGTTCCTGCACCAGGTGTCGGTCGGACAGGTGCTGCGCGACAGTCTGCGCCCGGGCGTCCTGCCGTGGGCGCTGCGCGCGCTCCGCTCCGGCGGCACCGCCCACCTCCCCGTCACCGAGCCGCGGGCCTTCACGACGGGAGCCCCGCTGGACCTGCCGGGCCGCCCGGTCCCCGTCCACACCCCCGGGCACACCGACGGCCACTGCGCCTTCCACCTCCCGTCGGCCGGGGTGCTGATCTCGGGGGACGCCCTGGTCAGCGGCCATCCGACGTCCCGGGTCCGGGGGCCGCAGCTGCTCGCGGACAGGTACCACCACCGGCGGGCCGAGGCGCTCGCCTCCCTCGACGTGCTCGCCGCCCTCGACGGCGACCTGCTCCTGCCCGGCCACGGGCCCGCCCACCGCGGTCCACTGGGTGAATCGGCTCTTCAGGCGCGCGAACGCGCCGCTTAGGCTGAGGTGACGATCACCGGCGAGACGAGGACACCCAGCCCATGGCCCTGCAGATCAGCGCGACCAACCCGGAGCACCCCGCGCTCCTGCTGGAACTGCCCTGGCACCTGCCGCTGGTGGACTGGCCCGAGGAGTACCTCGTGCCGCTGCCGCGCGGCATCTCCCGGCACGTCGTCCGCTACGCCCGGGCCGGCGCCGAGGTCATCGCGGTCAAGGAGCTCGCCGAACGCCCCGCGCTGCGCGAGTACGAACTCCTGCGCGACCTGCACCGGCTCGCCATCCCCGCGGTGGACCCGCTCGCCGTGCTCACCGGGCGCCTCGACGCCGACGGGGCGCCCCTGGAGTCGGTGCTGGTCACCCGGCACCTGGGTGGTTCGCTGCCGTACCGCTCGATGTTCGAGACGACGATGCGTCCGGCGACCATGCACCGGCTGATGGACGCCCTCGCGGTGCTGCTGGTGCGGCTGCACCTGGCCGGGTTCGCCTGGGGCGACTGCTCGCTCTCCAACACCCTCTTCCGGCGCGACGCGGGCGCCTACGCCGCCTATCTGGTCGACGCCGAGACCGGCGACCTGCACCCCCGGCTGAGCGACGGCCAGCGCGACTACGACCTGGACCTGGCCCGGGTCAACATCAGCGGCGAGCTGCTGGACCTGGAGGCGTCCGGCGCGCTGCACCCCTCGGTGGACCCGATCGAGTTCGGCACCGAGATCTGCGCCCGCTACCAGGGCCTGTGGCAGGAGCTGACCCGCACCTCGGTCTACCCGGCCGGCAAGTACCACTACATCGAGCGGCGCATACGCCGCCTCAACGACCTCGGTTTCGACGTCGCCGAGATGCAGATCGAGCACTCGTCGAACGGTCACACCGTCACCTTCGTGCCCAAGGTCGTCGACGCCGGTCACCATCAGCGGCAACTGCTGCGGCTGACCGGCCTGGACACCGAGGAGAACCAGGCCCGGCGGCTGCTGAGCGATCTGGAGAGCTGGATGGCCACCCAGGACGACTACGCCCCGGGCGACCCCCTCGCCGCCCGCCCCGAGGTCCTCGCGCACCGGTGGGTGCGGGACGTCTTCCGGCCCACGGTGCGCGAGGTCCCGCTCGAACTGCGCGGCTCGATGGACCCGGCGGAGATCTACCACGAACTGCTGGAGCACCGCTGGTACCTGTCCGAGCGCGCGCAGCACGACATCGGGCTGGACACGGCCGTCGCCGACTACGTCACCCGCATCCTCCCCAAGGCGCGCGAGACGCTCCAGCCCGTGTCCGAGGAGGCGGGCTGAGCCAGGTCGCGGCCCGGGGCAGGAGGCGGGCCGGGTCAGGTCGCGGCCCGGTCAGGAGGCGGGCGGCACCACGGCCACCGGGCACTCGGAGTGGTGCAGCACGCCGTGCGCGACGGAGCCGATCCGGGCGCCCACGGCCGTACGGCGGGCACGGCGGCCGACGACCATGAGCTGGGCGCGCCGGGCGACCGACAGCAGGACCTGTCCGGCGCTGCCCATCTCCACGTGCTCCACGACCGGTACGTCGGGGAACCTCTCCCGCCACGGCTGCAAGGCCGTCGCGAGGGCCTTCCTCTCGTACGGTTCAAGACCGCCCGCGTCGTCCAGCAGCTTCAGGGAGGTCGGGCTGTAGGCGAACAGCGGGGGCAGCGTCCAGGCGCGGACGGCCCGGACGGTGGCGCCGCGCGCGGCCGCCGTCTCGAAGGCGAACCGCAGCACCGCCTCGCTGTCCTCCGGCTCGCCCTGCTGACCGACGACGATCTCGTGCCCGGCGACCTCGGTCGACGGCTTGTCGCCGGCGCGCACCAGCACGACGGGCCGTTCGGCCTCGACGATCACCTGCTGACCGACGGAGCCGAGCAGGAAACCGACCACGGCGCCGTGCCCGCGGGAGCCGAGCACGAGCGTCTCGGCGTCCACCGCGGCCGCGACCAGCGTGTCGACCGGACCGCCCTCCGCCACGTCGACCGACACCTCCAGACCCCGGTGGCGCTCACCGATCTCCCGGGCGGCCTGCTCCACCGCCTCACGGGCCCACTCGGCCTGCTCGCCCGGACCGGCCTCGGCGATCGCCTCGATCGACTGGAACCGCCAGGCGTGCACCACGCGCAGCGCCAGTCCGCGCCGGACCGCCTCGCGGGCCGCCCAGCCGAGGGCGGCGACACTCTCCTCGGTTCCGTCGAATCCTGCCGTGATCGGGCGCGTCATTACGGGTGCCTCCCTGCTTGGCGGTCCTGTCCGTCGCACCCAGTCTTCACTACGTCCGCGCGCGGTCCGGCTCCAGGCGGGCCGGGCCGCCGTCCAGGGTGATGGCCAGTCCCTCGCCGGTGACGTCCACGGCGGTCGCGGTCAGCCCCAACGGGTAGTCGCGCGGGGTGCGTTCGGCGAGCGTCCGCTCGATCCGCGCGGTGAGCGCGTCGGGTGCGGGGCGGCCCAGGAACCGGGCGCTCTCCAGCTCCGTCGTCAGCTTCCCGTCCCGCAGTCCGGGGCGCAGCACGGCGCTGCCGAGCCCGCCCCGGAGGGCGAGGGTGACGGTGCCCGCGGCGTCGTCGAGGACCACGTCGGTGACCGGGATGCCGTCGGCCGCCGCCCGCAGTGAGGCGGCGGGGATCTCCACGTCGGCGTGGGTGCGGGCGACGGTGCCGGAGCGTTCGCCGGTGAGCCGCAGGCCGGACATGCGGGCCCGTACCGAGACGTCGGGGATCCGGCCGAGCGTGGCGTGTTCGCCGGTGACGGTCACGGCGTCGAGGCTCCGGTCGAACAGGTCGAGCAGGGCCGGTCCGCCTTCCACGGCGACGTCGGCGTCCTCGCCGAGGGACCGGGTCGCGGCGGCGGACATGCGGCTGTGCAGGAGGGCGCGGGCGGCGAACTCGGCGGCGGCGGTGGCGAGCAGGACGAGGGCGAGCGTGACGACGGCGAAGATCGTGGTTCGGTGGCGCCGGAACGGGGGCCGGGTCATGGGTGCTTCACGGGGAGCGGTGCCCGTGCGGGGCCTGGGGCCGTGGTGGGGGCGCCGGCCGTCGGTGCGGGGTGGTGCGGGGTTCGGGGTCATGGGTGGTTCCGGGTCGGGCCCGTGAGCGGGCGGGATCGGGTGGTTGCAGGTCGGGCCGGGAGGGGGCGGGATCGGGTTCCTTCCCCGGTCGGACCTCCTCGGGGGCGGGTTCGTTGCTCGCCCGGGCGCTGTCGGGCCGGGGCGTGCGGTGGCTGGGGCGGGGTCCTGCGGTGACAGCCGGTCGGATCGCGCGGCGGCTGGGTCTGCTGTCGCAGTCGGGCAGCTTGCCGTGGCGGCCGGTCGGGTTTGCGGTGGCAGTCGGAGCGGTTGCCGTGCCGACCGGTCGGGGCCGCGTGGCAGCCGGAACGCTTGCCTAGCCGGCCCGCCGAGACCGCGGTCGCAGTCGCAGTCGCAGTCGCAGTCGCAGTCGGAACGCTTGCCGTACCGGCCCGCCGGGATCTGCGGCGGCTCGCGGCCCGGTCAGTCCGCGCGCCAGAAGTCGCTGCGCCGCTCGGCCCACCGTCGCACGCCTTCGCCGTAGGCGCCGGAGAGGGCCTTGTCCCGGATCTCCGTGGCGCGTTCGCGGCGCTCGGTCGCGGAGAGGCCGCGCAACTCCCTGATGTCGTCCCGGAGTTCCTTCGGCAGGGCTTGGAAGCGGTGCCGGGCCTCCGCGAGGCGTGGTGTCGCCTCCGCCTCCGCCGAGAGTGCCGTCGCCGAGGTCGCCGCCTCGGCGGAGGCGGTGCCGTCCGCCCAAGGCGAGGACCACACGAGCGCGGTCACGGCGGCGGCGGTGACAGCGGCCGACGCGGTGGTCCGGGTACGGCGGGACAAGGTGGTGCCGTTGCGGTGCATGGGGTCCTCCCCGTGATCGGCCTCTGCTTGGTCGGCCTCGGTTCCAGCCTGGCCGTGGTGTGCGAGAGGAAGGTTCGGCGAATGTTCGGGGCGTGTAAGGGCCCGCGGCCCGCGGCCCCGTACACGGTGGGCGGCGGTTAGCATCGGCAGCCCGGGCGGGGAAGAGAGAGGCGCATGGCGGAGAACAAGGGGCTCGTCCTGGTCGTCGAGGACGAGCACAACATCGCCGAACTCCAGCGCCGCTATCTGGGCCGGGAGGGGTTCGGGGTCCACGTCGAGTCCGACGGCGACGCGGCGCTGGCCGCCGCCCGCAGGATGCGCCCGGCCGCGATCGTGCTGGACATCGCGCTGCCCGGCACGGACGGCATGGAGGTCTGTCGGCGGCTGCGCGCGGAGGGCGACTGGACGCCGGTGCTGTTCGTGACCGCCCGGGACGAGGTCACCGACCGGGTCCTCGGTCTGGAGATCGGCGCCGACGACTACCTCACCAAGCCGTTCTCCCCCCAGGAACTCGTCGCCCGGGTCAAGAGCCTGCTGCGGCGCGCCGCCGGCCCCGGGGGCGACCCGGTGCGCCGGGTCGGACGCCTCGCGCTGGACACCGGCCGTCGCACCCTGCACGTCGACGGGGAGCCGGTGGAACTGACGACCACCGAGTTCAACCTGCTCGCCTTCCTGATGCACCACCCCGGCCGGGTCTTCGCCCGCGAGCAGCTCCTCGCCCAGGTGTGGGGGTACGCCGGCTACCGGGACACCCGCGTGATGGACGTCTACGTCTCCCAACTGCGCGCCAAACTCGGCGAAGCGAGCCCCCTGCGCACGGTGCGCGGAGTCGGCTACGGCGTCTCCGACCCGGGCCGATGACCGCCGTACCGCGTCGTCGCGGGTCCCTGGCGCACGGCATCGTGCTGCTGACGACCGCCGTGGCCCTGGTGGCCGTACTGCTGACCTGGGTGTTCGCCTGGCGGATGATCCGCGGCAGCGCGGAGGCACAGGAGCGCGACCAACTGTCCCGCCAGGCGGAGGTCATGGCCCGCACGCCGCCGCTGGCCGGGTGGATGCTACGACGGCAGGAGCGCATCGCGGGTCCCGAGCACATCCGGCTCGCGCTGGTCGACCCCTCCGGCCGGGTCGACGGGCCCGCCGCGGCCGTCGTCGACGGCACCCGGCGTGCGGCGCTGCTGGCCGGTGAGTCGGTGTCGGCCACCGCCCGGCTCGACGGGCGGACCGTCCTGGTGGAGGGGGTGCCGACGGCGGCGGGCGGCGGCCTGGTGCTGGCCCAGCCGATGAGCGCCGTCGACGAGGCCAGCGACCGCACACGCGGGGCGCTCGTCGTACCGCTGGTCCTGGGCCTCGCGGGCGCGGCACTGGCGGGGGCGCTGCTGGGCCGGAGACTGGCCCGGCCGCTGGTCTCGGCGGCGCGCACGGCGCACCGGCTGTCCGAGGGCGAGCGCGGACTGACGGTGCCGGCGGAGGGGCCGGCCGAGCTGGTGGAGCTGGCCGGGGCGCTGAACAGCCTGGACGCGGCGCTGGCCCGCAGCGAGAACCGGCAGCGGGAGTTCCTGCTCTCGGTGTCCCACGAGATCCGCACCCCGCTCACCACGGTGCGCGGCTACGCCGAGGCACTCGCCGACGAGGTCGTCACCGGCGAGGAGGTGCCGGAGGCCGGGCGCATCCTGCGGACCGAGATCGAACGGCTCGAACGGTTCGTGGGCGACCTGCTGGCCCTGGCCCGGCTGGAGGCCGACGACTTCCGCCTGGACATCGACGAGGTCGACCTGGACGCGCTGGTCGCGGAGGCGGCCACGGCCTGGTCGGCGCGGTGCGCCGGGCACGGCGTGGACTTCCGCGTCGAACGCCCGGCCCGTCCGCTGACCGTGGCCACGGACGGGTTCCGGGTCCGGCAGCTCGTCGACGGTCTCACGGAGAACGCCCTGCGGGTCACTCCGGCAGGGAAGCCGCTCGTGCTCGCCCTGTACGCGGACGGCTCCGGCGCCCGGATCGAGATCCGGGACGCCGGTCCCGGACTCTCCGCGCGGGACGTGGCGGTCGCCTTCGAGCGCGGCGCCCTCGCGGACCGCTACCGCGGGGTGCGCGCCGTCGGCAGCGGTCTCGGGCTGGCGATCGCCGATCGGCTGACCACGCGGCTCGGCGGCACCGTCACCGCGGCGGGCGACGCGCCCGAGGGCGGCGCCCGTTTCACGGTGCGGCTGCCGCGGCGTCCGGCCGCCGCCCTTCCTTACCCGCCCCGAACACTGCGCTGACAGCGTCCTCGCCCTGTCCGGCCAGGCTGCTGTCCAGCACTCGACGAAGAGGAGAGGCGGGGCTGCGATGTCCACCCTGTACGGGGCGATCTCGGTGCTGCGGTCACTGCGCGGCGGCGGCACGCCGACGCGTAGGCGTCGTGGTGAGGAGCACCTGATGCCGCGGCGGCTGCGCCAGGACCTGGACCGCGCCCTGGCGTTGCCCGACGGCGCCGCCCGCCGGACGGCGGTGGACCGTGTCGTACGGGGCATCACGGCCGGTGCGTACGGACCCGGCTTCCGACGGCGGGCGGCCGACCCCGGGTGAGGCCGGCGCTTCCGACGGCGGGCGGCCGACCCGGGGTGAGGTCAGCGGGCGCGCAGTGCCGCGAGTGCTGCGGTGAGGTCAGCCGGGCGGGGGCGGTTGTGCGGCAGCCTGGCGAGGACGGCCGCCATGCCGCAGGTGTTGGTGAGCGCCGAGAAGACGAGTCCGGCAGCGATGCCCGCCGACAGCAGCTGGAACGCCGGGTGCACCAGCAGGCCGAGCACCAGTCCGAGGAGGACCACGGTGCCGGCGGTCAGGCGCACCTGGCGTTCCATGCTCCAGCCGGAACGGGCCGGGCCCGCGGCGGGGGTGTGCAGGTCGTGGCCGTCCGCCGCCCAGGCGCCGGTGCCGCCGACGAGGGTGGCCGTCGGGATGCCGTGCCCGGCGAGCAGCCTGCAGGCGTTCTCGGAGCGGGCGCCCGACGCGCACACCACCAGGATCTCCCCGCGCCCGGCGGCGTGCCTGATCTCGGGCAGGGCGCGGCCGACGTGGTCCAGCGGGATGTTCACGGCGCCGGGCACGTGACCCGACCGGAACTCACCGGGTGTGCGCACGTCGATGACGGTGAGCTCGTCCAGCCGGGCGCGGGCCTGGCCGGTGCCGAGGGCGACGGGGGCGGGGGTGTGGGTCATGGCGATGGTGATCCTTGCTGTTCGACTGGGTCCCGGCCGGGACGTACAGTACCCCTAGGGGTATTCATGGAGGTGTGATCGTGGAGCTGGAGCTCGCGGACGGGGATCTCAAGGCCGTGCTCAACCGGCTGCGCCGGGCGCAGGGGCAGATCTCCGGGGTGATCCGGATGATCGAGGAGGGGCGTGACTGCGAGGACGTCGTGACGCAGCTCGCCGCCGCCTCCCGGGCCCTGGACCGGGCGGGCTTCGCGATCATCGCCTCGGGTCTGCAGAAGTGCGTCGCGGACATCGAGTCCGGCCGCAGGAACGGCGAGGACGCCGAGCAGATGCGCACCCGCATGGAACGCCTGTTCCTGTCCCTGGCGTAAGCCGGAGCGGGCCGGGGCCCGAGCACGGGCCCCGGGGCTCCGCCCAGGCGTAAGCCCGGGCCGGGTGCGGGACGTCCGGCCTGGGCAGGAACCGGATACGAGGCACGGGTCCGCACCGGGCACGCCCTGCGGCCCGGCACGAGGCGAAACACCGCGCCCTCGCAACGGCCCGGACCGAAGCCGGATACGAGACACGGATCCGCGCCCACGCGTGCCCCGCGGCCCGGCGCGAGGCGACGCACCACGCCCGGGTGCGAGCCGCGAACCGGTGCGGGGCGCCGGCGCTGGGGCCTGACGTGGGCCGCAGCGCGAGCCGGGGCCGCGGTACGTGCCGGGAACCGTGGCCGTCCCCCCGTCACAGGACCGCGTCCGTCAGCATCAGCGCCGCCACGCCCAGCAGTGTCACCGCGAAGATCCGCCGGAGCGTGTGGCCGGACACCTTCGCGGACAGTCGCTTCCCGTCCCAGGCGCCGAGGATCGCGGCCCCGGCGAAGGGCGCGACGACCGCCCAGTCCAGAGCGGCGAGCGCGCCGCCCCGGGTGACCAGCGCGGCCAGCGAGTTGACGGTGATGACCAGCAGGCTGGTGCCCACCGCCGCCCGCATCCGCAGCCCCAGGGCCCCCACCAGGGCCGGTACGGCGAGGAAGCCTCCGCCGACCCCGAGGACGCCGGTGACGGCGCCGAGCCCGGAGCCCGCTGCCGCCGCGCGCCCCTGACGTACCTCGGCCCCGGTCCCCACGGGCGGCGCGGGCCACAGCATCCGCGCCGCCGCACCGGCGGCCACCAGGGCGAACCCGGCCGTGAGCAGGGCCTGCGGGAGCCGTCCGGCGAGTGTGCCGCCCAGCATCGCCGGGCCGATCCCGGCCGCCGCGAACAGCAGCCCCGTACGCCAGTGGACGTGGCCGTCGCGGGCGTGCGCGAACAGGGCGGCCACCGAGGTGAGGGTCACGATGACCAGGCTCGCGGTGGTGGCCGCGACCGGTGCGAGGCCGAGCAGGTAGATCAGGGCGGGGACGGCGAGGACGCTGCCGCCGCCCCCGAGGGCGCCCAGGGCGAGGCCGACGGCGGCCCCGGCGGCCAGGGCGAGGACGAGAACGCTCACGCCACGGTGCCGTTCCCGCCGCGCGAGGCCACCACCGGCAGTCCGGCGGCCGCCCAGTCGCGCATCCCGCCGACGACGTCCACGGCGTCCGTGCCCCGGGCGGCCAACAGCTCGGCCGCCTGCCGTGAGCGGCGCCCGGAGCGGCAGATCACGATCACCGGGCGGGCCTGGGCCGACTCGGGCAGCGCGGCGCCGAACAACAGCGCGGAGAGCGGCAGGTGCACGGCCCACGGGACGTGCCCGGCGGAGTGTTCGAGCTGTTCACGGACGTCCAGGAGGACGGCGTGCGCACCCGCGCCGCCGGTGCGCTCGGCCGCTTCCCGCACGGTGACCCGGCCGGGGCCGCCGCCGCGGTGCCGTCGCGGGAGGCTCATGCCGCCGCCTCCTCGTGTCCCGGCGCACGGACGACGAGTCCGGCGCGGCCGGCGGCGTCGAAGGAGTCGTCCACGGCGACGACCCCGCGGCCGGCGGCGTCCAGCAGGGACGCGGCGATCGCGGCGCGCAGCCCGCCCCCGCAGTGCACCCACACCTCGCCCTCGGGTACCTCGCCGAGGCGCCGATGCAGTTCGTGGAGGGGGATGTGCAGTGAGCCCTCGACATGTCCGCCGGCCCGTTCCGAGTCCCGTCGGACGTCGAGGACGACGACACCCCCGGCGTCGGCGCGGGCCGCGAGGCCGGCGAAGTCGGCGCGGCGGAAGGAGGCCGGCTCCTCACCCTCGCGGACCCAGTCGGCGGGGCCGCCGGTCGCCGCGGCGGCCGGGCGGTCGATGCCGACGCGGACCAGTTCGCGCTGGGCGGCGGCGAGCTGCTCCGGGGACTCGGCGAGCAGGGTCACCGGCCTGCCCCACGGGATCAGCCAGGCCAGATGGGTGGCGAGCTGCCCCTCGGCCTCGAAGTTGAAGGAGCCGGCGACGTGTCCCTCGGCGAAGGCCATCCGCTGCCGCAGGTCGACCACCCACTCCCCCGCGGCGAGCCGGGCGGCGATCTCGTCGGCGTCGGCGACGGCCGGCGGGGTGAGGTCGACGGGGGCGGGGCCCTCGGCGTTGGCGGGGCCCATGTGGGCGTAGTAGGCGGGGATGTCGTCCAGGCCGGCCAGCAGGTCGGCGACGAAGGTGTCCACGTCCCGGGTGAGGGCCTCGTTGGATGCCTTCTCGGCGCCGATGGTGGTGTCGGCGCCCTCGGCCGGGCGGGCCGAGCAGAAGCTGCCGAAGCCGTGGGTGGGGAGCACCGCCGTCGCGTCGGGCAGCTCGGCGGCGAGCCGGTGGGCGGAGGCGTGCTGGGCGCGCGCGAGGCGCTCGGTCAGCCGGGGCTCGACGAGGTCGGGGCGGCCGACGGTGCCGATGAGCAGCGAGCCCCCGGTGAAGACCGCGACCGCGATGCCGTGCTCCTCCAGGACGTAGGAGGTGTGGTGCGGGGTGTGGCCGGGGGTGGCCATGGCGCGCAGGGAGAGCCCGGCCCCGGTGTCGACCGGGGTGCGGTCGCCGTCGTGCACCGGTGTCCGCGCGAAGGAGACCCGGGCCGCGGCGGGCACCAGGTAGGCGGCGCCGACGACCCGGGCCAGCTCCGGGCCGCCGGTCACGTAGTCGTTGTGCAGGTGGGTCTCCACCACGTGGGATATCCGCACCCCGCGCCGGACCGCCGCCTCGATGACCTGGTCGAAGTCCCGGGGCGGGTCCACCACGACGGCCGTGCGGCCGCCGCCCGCGAGATAGCTCCGGTTGCCGAGCCCTGACACCTCGATCGTGTCGACGAAGAACACGCCGCGCTCCCTTCCCATCGGTGATCCACCCGGTGAAGTACCCCCGGGGGTATGTTTTCGACCGTAGCACAAGTACCCCCGGGGGTATTTCTGGAGGTGCGGGCCTCCCGTGGCGGGGACGGGACGGAGTCCGGCTACCGGGCGAGCAACGGCCGGACCGGGCGGGCGGCGGCCGAACCCGGGCGAGGCGGAACGATCGAACATACGATGGCCACAGTCGGCGCGGCGGCAGTCGTCCCGTGCCGGAACACCGGAACCTCTCGGGGTGGGAGACGTATGGCACAGGCCGCCGAATCCGCGCGGACCGTCATCCTGACCGTGGACGACGACCCGGGGGTCTCCCGGGCCGTGGCCCGGGACCTGCGGCGGCGCTACGGCGAGTCGTACCGCGTCGTGCGCGCCGAGTCCGGCGAGTCCGCCCTGGAGGCGCTGCGCGAGCTGAAGCTGCGCGGCGACCTGGTGGCCGTGATCCTCGCCGACTACCGGATGCCGCAGATGAACGGCATCGAGTTCCTCGAACGCGCGATGGACATCCATCCCGGCGCCCGCCGCATCCTGCTCACCGCGTACGCCGACACCAGCGCGGCCATCGACGCCATCAACGTCGTCGACCTCGACCACTACCTGCTCAAGCCGTGGGACCCGCCGGAGGAGAAGCTCTACCCGGTCCTGGACGACCTGCTGGAGGCGTGGCGGTGCAGTGACTACCGGCCGGTGCCCGCCACCAAGGTGGTCGGCCACCGCTGGTCGGCGCGGTCTTCGGACGTACGGGAGTTCCTCGCCCGCAACCAGGTGCCCTACCGCTGGTACTCCGCCGACGAACCCGAGGGGCAGCGGCTGCTCGCCGCGGCCGGGCAGGACGGGCGGCGGCTGCCGCTGGTCGTCACCTCCGAGGGCACGCCCCTGGTCGAGCCGGACGTGCCCGAACTCGCCTCGCACGTCGGCCTCGCCACCACCCCGACCGCCGACTTCTACGACCTGGTCGTCATCGGCGGCGGCCCGGCCGGGCTCGGGGCGGCGGTGTACGGGGCCTCCGAGGGGCTGCGGACGGTGCTGGTCGAACGGTCGGCGACCGGCGGCCAGGCCGGGCAGAGCTCACGCATCGAGAACTACCTCGGCTTCCCCGACGGCGTCTCCGGCGCCCAACTCACCGACCGGGCCCGCCGCCAGGCCGCCAAGTTCGGCGCCGAGGTCCTCACCGCCCGCGAGGTCACCGGCCTGGAGGTCGGCGGCGCCGCGCGCGTCGTCCGGTTCTCCGACGGCTCGGCCATCGCCGCGCACAGCGTCATCCTGGCGACCGGGGTGTCCTACCGCCAGCTCCAGGCACCCGGCTGCGCCGAACTGACCAGCTGCGGGGTCTTCTACGGCTCCGCACTGACCGAGGCACCCTCCTGCCAGGGCCAGGACGTCTACATCGTGGGCGGCGCCAACTCCGCGGGGCAGGCGGCGATGTACCTGTCCAAGGGCGCCAAGTCGGTGACCCTGCTGGTGCGCGGCCCGGATCTGTCGGCGTCGATGTCGCACTACCTCATCCAGCAGATCAACGAGGCGCCCAACATCTCCGTCCGCCCCCGCACGGTCGTGGAGTCGGCGCACGGCGACGGCCATCTGGAACAGCTCACCCTGCGCGACACCGAGACCGGCGAGAGCGAACTCGTCGACGCCCAGTGGCTGTTCGTGTTCATCGGCGCGGCCCCGCTGACCGACTGGCTGTCCGACACGGTGCTGCGCGACGAGAACGGCTTCATTCTCGCCGGGCCCGACCTCACCCCCGACGGACGGCCGCCCGCGGACTGGGAGCTGGACCGGCCGCCGTACCACCTGGAGACCAACGTGCCCGGCGTGTTCGTGGCCGGCGACGCGCGCTCGGAGTCCGCCAAGCGCGTCGCGTCCGCCGTCGGAGAGGGAGCCATGGCCGTGATGCTCGTCCACCGCTATCTGGAGCAGTCGTGAGCGGCCGCCCCGTACCGTGCAGCCCCGCCGAGATCGGTTCGCTGTTCCTGTTCGAGAAGCTCTCCCCCGAGCAGCTCGGCAGGCTGTGCGCCGAGGGGCGGGTGGAGCGCTACGAGCCGGGACCGGTGTACGTCGAGGGCGACCCGGCCACCTGCTTCTACGTCATGGTCGAGGGCACGGTGGTGCTGTCCCGCCGGGTCGGCGGCGACGACGTGGAGGTGACCCGGACCTCGCAGCGCGGGGTCTACTCGGGGTCCATGCAGGCCTACCTCGGCGACCGGGCGCGGCAGGTCTACAACAACTCCATGCGCGTGACGGAACCGACGCGCTTCTTCGTGCTGCCCGCCGACACCTTCGCGGCGATCATGCAGGAGTGGTTCCCGATGGCGGTGCATCTGCTGGAGGGGCTGTTCTTCGGGTCCAAGAACACCCAGCGGGTCATCGGCCAGCGTGAACGGCTGCTGGCGCTGGGCTCGTTGTCCGCCGGACTGACCCACGAGCTGAACAACCCCGCGGCGGCGGCCGTACGGGCCACCGCCACGCTGCGCGAACGGGTGGCGAAGATGCGGCACAAGCTGGCCGTGATCGCCGCCGGTCCGTATCCGCGCGAGAGCCTCGCCGGGCTCATCGAGATCCAGGAGCGGACCGCCGAACGCGTCGGCAAGGCACCCTCGCTCAGCCCGCTGGAGGCCGCCGACCGGGAGGACGCGCTCACCGACTGGTTCGACGACCACGACATCCCGGACGGCTGGCGGCTCGCGCCGACCTTCGTGCAGGCCGGGCTGGACGTGGACTGGCTGGACCAGGTCGCGGCGGCCGTGGAGCCGGACGTCCTGCCCGGTGCGATCGGCTGGCTCAACTACACGGTCGAGACCGAGCTGTTGATGGACGAGATCGCGGACTCCACCACCCGGATCTCGCACCTGGTCGACGCGGCCAAGCAGTACTCCCAGCTCGACCGCGCGCCCTTCCGCGACGCCGATGTGCACGAACTCCTCGACAGCACCCTGCTGATGCTGGCCGGGAAGATCGGCCCGCGGATCAAGGTGGTCAAGGACTACGACCGCACCCTCCCGCAGATCCCCGCCTACCCGGCGGAGCTCAACCAGGTGTGGACGAACCTCATCGACAACGCGGTCGCCGCGGTCGACGCGGCCGGCGGCGAAGGCACGCTGACCGTGCGGACGGCACGCGATCACGACCGGCTGCTGGTGGAGTTCCGCGACACCGGCGTGGGCGTCCCGCCGGACATCCGGGAGCGGATCTTCGACCCCTTCTTCACCACCAAGCCGGTGGGCGAGGGCACCGGGCTCGGTCTGGACATCTCCTGGCGGATCGTGGTCAACAAGCACCACGGCACGCTCCAGGTCGAGTCCGAACCGGGCGACACGCGGTTCCAGGTGCTGCTCCCGCTCACCGCCGCCGAGGACGACACCACCGAGGAGAGCGCATGACCGGCAACGACGGAATCGACCCCCGCGTCGCACCGAGCGGCGCGGGATGCGTCGAGTGCGACACGGCCGGCGGCTGGTGGTTCCACCTGCGCCGGTGCGCGCGGTGCGGGCACATCGGGTGCTGCGACTCCTCGCCCGCCAAGCACGCCACCGCCCACTTCAAGGAGACCGGACACCCCCTGGTCCAGAGCTACGAGCCCGGCGAGCAGTGGTTCTGGGACTACGAGACCTCCGAACTGTACGAGTCGGGGCCCGAGTTGGCGCCCCCGGCCAGTCATCCGGCGGACCAGCCGTCGCCGGGGCCGGCGGGCCGGGTGCCGGACGACTGGGCCCAGGTGCTGCGGGGCGCCTGACCCCGGCCGCCCGGTCCCGGACACAGCCGCCCCCTGGCTGTCGGTGCCGCGTGCCAGGATGGGGAGGTGCCGGAGATCATGACGCCCCCTCCCCTTGTCGGCCGAGACCAGGAGCTCGCCCGGCTCCTCGGTGTGCTGGAGCGGGCCCGCGCCGGTGAAGCCCGGGCCGTGCTCCTCGCCGGGGACGCCGGAGTCGGCAAGACCCGGGTGCTGGACGAGGTGACGGCGCGCGCCGCGCGGGAGGGCATGACCGTCCTGACGGGGCACTGCGTCGACCTCGGCGACGTCGGACTGCCGTACCTGCCGTTCACCGAGGTGCTCGGGGGGCTCGCGGGCGATCCGCGGTTCGCCCCGGTGCTGGAGCGGCATCCGGTGGTCGACCGGATGCTGGGCGGCGGCGCGGAGGCCGCCCGCGACTCCCGGCTCCAGCTCTTCGAGGGGGTGGCCGGGCTCCTCGCCGAGCTGGCCGCCACGGCGCCGCTGCTGCTGGTCCTGGAGGACCTGCACTGGGCCGACCAGTCCTCCCGCGACCTGCTGCGGTTCCTGCTCAGCCGGGGCGTGCTGCACCGCCAGGCGGGCGGGCCGGCGGTGCTGGCCTCCTACCGCGCGGACGATCTGCACCGGCGCCATCCGCTGCGCCCCCTGCTCGCGGAGCTGGTGCGGCTGCCCGCGGTGGAGCGCCTGGAACTGCGGCCGCTGGCCGACGCCGAGGTGACCCGGCTGGTGCGGTCCCTGGAGGAGCGCCCGCTGCCGGAGGCGACGGTCCGCCGGATCGTGGAGCGGGCCGAGGGCAACGCCTTCTACGCCGAGGAACTCCTCGCGGCGACGGACACCGAGGCCGGCGGCGTGCCGAGCGGGCTCGCGGACGTCCTGCTGATCCGCGTCGAGCAGCTCTCCGACACCGCCCAGCAGGTGCTGCGCACGGCGGCGGTGGCCGGCCGGCGCGTCGAGCACGAGCTGCTGCGCGAGGCCGTCGGTCTGCCCGAGGTGTCACTGGAGTCGGCGCTGCGCGAGGCCCTGGGCCGCCAACTGCTGGTCCCCGGGCGGGACGACACGTACTCCTTCCGGCACGCCCTCGCGCGCGAGGCGGTCTACGCCGATCTGCTGCCCGGCGAACGGGCCCGGCTGCACGGCGCGTTCGCCCGGCTGCTCGCCGAGGGGCACCGGCGCGACGGGACGGCCGCCGAGCGCGCCCACCACTACCGCGAGAGCCATGACCCGGCCCGGGCGCTCACCGCGTCCCTGGAGGCCGCCGACCATGCCCGCCGGGTGGGCGCCCCCGCGGAGGAGCTGCGGCACCTGGAGGCCGTCCTGGACCTGTGGCCGACGGTCGATCCGTCCGCGCGGCCCACCGGCGAGGGCGGCGACCGGGTGTCGCTCACCCTGCGCGCCTCCTCGGCCGCGGCGCACGCCGGCGCCGCGCACCGCGCGGTCGCGCTGACCAGAGCCGCGCTGGCCGGGGTCGACCAGGAGGCCGACTCCGAGCTCGCCGCCCGGGTCCGCTACACCCTCGCGGGCAATCTGATCACCGTCGACAACCTCACCGCGGCCTACGCCCACAGCAGCGAGGCGCTCGCCCTGATCCCCGCCGAGCCCGCGACGACCACCTGGGTGTGGGCGGCGGCGACCCACGTCCTGGCGGCACGTCAGGTCGGTGAGCGGGACACTGCGTTGCGGGTGGCCCGGGAGGCGCTGGCCGTGGCCGAGCGTCTCGGGGTCACCGACGCCCGGGCCGACCTGCTGATCTCCCTGTCGATCCTGGAGGGCGGCGGCCGCAGCAGCCCCGAGGGCCGGGCGCGGCTGCGGCAGGCCCGGGACCTGGCCCGCAGTTCGGGCAACGCGCCGGTGGAACTGCGCGCCCTGTACAGCCTGGCGGTCGGCGTCTACGAGGCGGGCGGACTGGAGGAGTGCCTGCCGCTGCTCACCGAGGGCCTGGACCGGGCCTGCCGCGCCGGGCTGCTGTCCTCGGTGTATCCGCTGGAGATGCGCTACCTGCGGCTGCTGGTGCTGTACACCCTGGGCCGCTGGGACGAGTGCCTGCGGGTCTCGACGGCGGACGCCGACGTCCTTCCCGCGGCGGGCCTCTACACGTCGGCGCCCGCCTGGTACGTGTCGCTGGCCCGCGGCGAACTCGCCGACGACCAGGGCCCGGGCGCGCTGCCGGAGGGGCCCTTCGACTGGATGCGCACGCTGGTGGCGGGCATCGTCCGGACCGACGCGGCCGCACTGGCCGGCGATCCCGAGACGGCGGTCGAACGGATGCGGGCCACGGTGGAGGCGCTCACCGACGACACGGGTGAGCGTCCGGACGTGACGGTGCGGCTGGCCGCGCTCGCCCTGTCCGCCGTCGCGGACCGGGCCGCAGCGCTGAGAGTGGGCGGCGACGAGGACGGCGCGCGCGCCTGGGCCGAGGTGGCGGCGGAACTGGTCGGCGCGGCACGGGACTCGGCGGCGCGCGGCACGGACCGTACGCCGCAGGGGCCGGAGGGCAGGGCGTGGCTGGCGCGGGCCGAGGCGGAGTGGCTGCGGGCCACGACGGGGCCCGACCCGGAGGCCTGGCGCAGGGCGGTGGCCGCGTTCGACTACGGCGACCGCTACGAGCTGGCGCGCTGCCGGTTCCGGCTCGCGGAGGCCCTGCTGACGGCCGAGCGGCGCGCGGAGGCCGCGGTCGAGGCGGCGGCGGTCCGGGAGACGGCCGTCCTGCTCGGCACATCGCCCCTGCTGGAGCGGGTGGACGCGCTGATCCGGCGGGGTCGGCTCGCCGACCGGTCGCCGGGCGCGGAGCGCACCTCGCCGCTCACCGCCCGGGAGCAGGACGTGCTGGGGCTGCTGGCCCGGGGCCGCAGCAACCGGCAGATCGGTGAGGAGCTGTTCATCAGCGGCAAGACGGCGAGCGTCCATGTCTCCAACATCCTCGCCAAGCTGGGTGCCGCGAGCCGCGGCGAGGCGGTCGCCATCGCCTACCGCGAAGGGCTGATCACCGCGGAGCCGACCGCGTCCGGCTGATCGTTTCCGCGCCCCGGCCGGGTCCCCCGTGCGGGCGACCCGGCGCCGGCCGTGCCCCGAATGACCCGCTTTCCCTCTCTCCCTGGCACTACTGTGCGTCGCCGTGACGGTGTGTCAGCAAGGCGAGAGGGCTCCCATGGACTCGGCAACGGTGGGCAGGGCTACGGCGTTGGGGACGGCGGTCCTCCTCGCCCTTCTGGCGGTCCCGGCGCACGCGGCGCCCCAGGACCCCGCGCCCGATCTGGCGGGCCTGCGCGGGGTGCTGCGCACGGCGGTCCAGCAGGGCGCCCCGGGCGCGGCGGCCCGTATCGACGACCACGGCACCGTCTCCAAGGCGGTCACCGGCATCGCCGACCGGTCGACCCGGCGGACCCTGGCGACCACGGACCGGTTCCGCATCGGCAGTGTCACCAAGACCTTCTCCGCGGTGGTGCTGCTGCAACTGGCCGACGAGAAGAAGCTGAAGCTCGACACCCCGGTCAACCGCTATCTGCCCGGGCTGCTCCCCGACGACCGGATCACCGTGCGCCATGTGCTGAGCCACCGCAGTGGGCTGTACGACTACACCAACGACATGTTCGCCCGGACGGTTCCCGGCTTCGAGGCGGTGCGCACCAAGGTGTTCACCTACCGCCAGCTGGTGGACCGCTCCCTGCGCAAGCCGCGCACGACCGCGCCGGGCGGCCCGTACGCGTACTCCAACACCAACTTCGTGATCGCGGGCCTGCTCATCGAGAAGCTGACCGGGAACCCGGTGGGCACCGAGTACCAGAACCGGATCATCGCGCCGCTGGAGCTGGGCGACACCTTCTACGTCCACCCCGGCACGAAGATCCCGGGCCGGCACGCGCGCGGCTATCTCACCCCGGACACCGCGGGGGCGGCGCTGGTCGACGCCACCGAGCAGACGGCGTCCTGGGCGCAGAGCGCGGGCGCGGTGATCTCCACCGCGCGGGATCTGAACACCTTCCTGTCGGCGCTGCTGCGCGGTGAGCTGACCTCGGCCGCGCAGCTGACGCAGATGCGGCGGTGGGTGGCCGCGGGCTCCGGTCAGGCGTACGGGCTCGGGCTGCGGCGCCGGGACCTGTCGTGCGGAGCGTCGGTGTTCGGGCACACGGGGGCCGTGCAGGGCTTCTACACCTACGCGTTCACCTCCGAGGACGGCGGACGGAGCCTGGCGGCGTTCGTGAACACCTCCAACAACGGCAAGGTGCACGGCACGATGCTGGGGGCGCTGGAGTCGGCGTTCTGCGGCAAGTCCGCGAAGGTGCGGCGCGGGTTCACGGCGGGCGAGCGGCCGGAGACGGAAGCCCTGACCGGGCGCTGAGCCGGGGACCGATCCCGGCACCGGTGTCCGCACACCGGACCGGGGCCGACGCCGTAGGCGCGCCGGGGCCCGGGAACCGTCGTGGTGCGCCGCCCGTTGACCTGACACCGCGCGGCGCACCGCGGCACTCCGTGTACGACGACATCTGGACGGCCTCATGAGCGAGTTGGTCCCCGGGGGCAACGTGCCCCTGCCGGACGGCGCCGTGACCGTCCGGGTGCCCGGCCCCTTCGACGTGTCCGCGCTGATCACGGACGACGGCGGCAGGGTCCGCGGCGACGCGGACTTCGTCTTCTACAACCAGCCGTCCGTCCCCGGCGCGCGGCTGAGCGGGGACTCCCTCACCGTCGATCCGGCGCGGCTGCGCGCGGGGGCGACCCGGGTGACGGTCGTCGTCAGTCCCGCCGATCCCGGGGGCGCCCTGGGCGGCCTGCCCTCACCGGCGCTCCAGGTCACCGGGCCGGGCGGCCGCACCCTGGCCCGCTTCACCCCGCCGCGCCCCCGGCAGGAGACCGTGCTGCTCCTCGCCGAGCTGTACCGGCGCGGCGGCGGCTGGAAGCTGCGCGCCCTGGGCCAGGGGTACGCCGACGGGCTGGCGGGCCTCGCCCGGGACTTCGGGGTGGAGGTCACCGAGGAGCCGGCCGGCTCCCGGGCGGCGGTCCCCCTTCCCGCCGACCCCGACGGGTTCGCGGGGCTGGTCAACGCGGCGCGGGCGGCGGCCGGTTCACCGCCGGTCACGCTGGACGCCCGGCTGTGCGCGGCCGCCCGCGAGCACGCCGGCGCGATGGCGGCGGCGGGCCGGCTGGACACGACGGGCGGGGACGGCCTCTCGGTCCACCAGCGCGTCACGGCCACCGGGTACGCCTATGTGACCATCGGCGAGCACCTGGTGTCCGGCCCGCGCTCCACCGCCGAGTTCGTCGCGTACTGCCTGCGCACCGACCGGGCGGGGCGCACCCTGCGCGACCCGGCGTTCACCCAGGCCGGAGTGGCGCACGTCCCGTCCGCCCGGACCGGCGACGTCTACTGGACGGCACTGTGGGCGCGCCCGTTCGCCCCGGCGGAGCTGGCCCGGTTCACGGCCGAGGTGGTGGACCTGACCAACCGTGAGCGCGCCGGCGCCCGTCTGCGCCCGCTCTCGGTCGACCCGGCGCTGACCGCGGCCGCGCAGGCGCACAGCGCCGACATGGTCGCCCGGGCGTTCTACTCCCACACCTCTCCCGAGGGCGGACAGCCCTGGGACCGGGCGGCCGCGGCGGGCGCCCGGCGCCGCTCGATCGGCGAGAACATCGCCTGCGGCCAGCGCTCCCCCGCCGAGGTGGTGCGGGGGTGGATGGACAGCCCGGGCCATCGCGCCAACATCCTCAAGGGCGACTTCACGCACATCGGCGTCGGCTTCGCGGGCGGCGGCGAGGCGGGCACCTACTGGACCCAACTCTTCGGCGCCTGAAGCCACTTGCGCGGTGGTTCGGCGCGCGGTCTGGGCGGCGGGAGCGGTCCGCGACACCATGCCCCCATGAAGGGTGACCTGTTTTCCAGCGAGCACATGGTCCGCCCGGCCGCGGTGCCGGGCATGACGGTAGAGAACGCCAAGTGCATCAGATACGCGGTGAACGGCGAGATGCTGGCCCGGCAGGGCGCGATGATCGCCTACCGGGGCAGTCTGCAGTTCGAGCGCAAGGGCCAGGGTGTGGGCGGCATGCTCAAGCGCGCGGTCACCGGGGAGGGGCTGCCGCTGATGGCGGTGCGCGGGCAGGGCGAGGCGTGGTTCGCGCACGAGGCGCAGAACTGCTTCGTCGTCGACCTCGACCCCGGGGACGAGTTCACCGTCAACGGCCGCAACGTGCTGTGCTTCGACGCCTCGCTGTCGTACCGGATCGCGACCGTGAAGGGCGCGGGGATGTCCGGCGGCGGCCTGTTCAACAGCGTGTTCACCGGGCAGGGCCGGCTGGGGCTGGTCTGCGAGGGCAGTCCGCTGGTGATCCCGGTCTCGGCCCAGTACCCGGTGTACGTCGACACCGACGCGGTCGTCGGGTGGAGCGCGGGACTCGCCACCTCGCTGCACCGCTCGCAGTCCATAGGCTCGATGCTGCGCGGCGGTTCCGGCGAGGCCGTGCAGCTGATGCTCAGCGGGGAGGGCCAGGTCGTGGTCCGCCCGAGCGAGGCGACCCCGCAGAAGGCCCAGCAGCACTGACCGCCGGTTCCGCGAGGGTGATCTGCGCCTCACGGGCAACCCGGCCGGCTCCGGGCACGTCTTGATCGGCAACAGCTGACACCGCCTCGGCCCCTCGGGGGCCGGGGCCGGTTTCCGAGGCTCTATACACGCCATGTATACGCTCAATGTATAGATGGCGTGTATACCGATCGAGAGGTATCCATGTACGGCAAGGCATTCGCCCCGGAGTACCAGGGCGCACTGACCACCCTCTCCGTGAACTCGTCCCTGACGGACGTACTGGCCGCCGGTACCGAGGAGTTGCGGGCCGCCGAACGGACCGGACGGCACGGCGAGGCGGCCCGCTCCGGGCTCGCGGTCGCCGAGGCGCACCGCAGGCTCGGGCAGATCGGCGAGGCGGACCGGGCCTGGAAGGCCAGCTACCGCGCGGCCCGGGCCGCCGGGGACCTCGGGGCGATGGCCTGGGCGCTGTGGAGCGGCGGCACCCTGGCCCGCCAGCGCGGCGAGTTCCCGCTGGCCAGGCGGCTGCTCCAGCTCGCCGCCGACCTCGGCGAGCAGGGCGGGGACGTCGTCGTGCGCGGCTACTCGCTCGCCGGGCTCGCCGAGACCGGGCGGATCCAGGGCGACTACGCGGCCGTCACCCGGCTGCACGAGCAGCTGCTGGCCGAGGCCCGGCGGCGCGGCGAGGCCCGGCACACGGTGTGGGCGCTGGAGGGCATCGCGCAGATCCACCGCAACACCGGCTCCTACGACACCGCGTTCGCCCTGTTCGAGGAGGCGGCCGAGATCGCCGCGGGCGCCGAGGACCGGCGCGGGCACGCCTGGGCGCTGCGCGGGCTGGCCGACATCGTCTCGGTGCGCGACGGCGACACCGAGCGGGCCCTCGCCCTGCTCGTCGAGGCGGAGTCGTCCTGCCGTGCGATGAAGCTGTCCAGCGCGCTCGCCTACAACCACAAGATGCGCGGCAACGTCCTGTACCGCGCGGGGCGTTACACCGAGGCGGAGGAGCTGTACCGGGAGGCCCTCGCCGAGTTCCGCGCCATGCGCGAGCCCCGCGGGGAGGCGCTGTCCCGCCTCGGCCTGGCCAAGGCGAGGGCCCGGCTCGGCCGGGACCGCACCGAGACCGCCGCCGAACTAGCCGATCTCGCACGGACGTTGGAGCGGATCGGCCTGCGGCACGCCCGGGAGATGGTGGCCCGGGCCGAGGAAGAGCTCGGCCTGGCGGTGGCCCGGTGACGGCCCTGCACTCGACGGCGCCGCGGACCGGCGTCGACGTACTGGACCGCTGCCGTGCGCTGGTGCGGCCCGCCCTCGCCGAGGCGGTGGGGCGGCTGCACCCGCGGCTGGGCGAGATGGCCGGGTACGCCTTCGGCTGGTGCGAGGTGGGCGGCGGCCCGGCCGCCGGGTCCGGAGGCAAGGGGGTGCGGCAGGCGCTGGCCGTGCTCGGCGCCGAGGCGGTGGGCGGCCACGCCCGCGCGGGGAGCACGGCGGCGGTCGCGGTGGAACTGGTGCACGTCTTCTCCCTGTTGCACGACGACATCATGGACGGCGACGCGTCCCGGCGCGGCCGCCCCACGGTGTGGGCCGCGTACGGCACCGGCCCGGCGGTCCTCGCGGGCGACGCCCTGTTCGCCCTGGCCGTCGAGACCCTCGCCGCCGTCCCGGACGGCGGCGGCGCCGTACGGCTGCTGTCCGCGGCGCTCGGGGACCTGGTGCGCGGCCAGGCGGACGACCTGCTGTTCGCCGGGCGGCCCTGGACGGGGCCGGAGCGGGTGCGGCCCGCCGAGTACCGGGCGATGGCCGAGCGCAAGACGGGGGCGCTGCTCGGCTGCGCGGCCGCGCTCGGCGCCCGGCTCGGCGGGGCGCCGCCCGCGACGGTCGCCGCCCTCGACCGGGCCGGACGGGACCTGGGCATCGCCTTCCAGATCGTCGACGACGTGCTCGGCGTCTGGGGCGACCCGGCGGTCACCGGCAAGCCCGTCCACGGGGACCTGCGCGAGCGCAAGAAGACCCTCCCCGTGCTGGTCGCCCTCGAAGCACCCGGCGCCCACCACCTCGCCGCGCTGCTGGAATCGGGGCGGCGGCCCGACGCGGCGGCCGCCTGGATCGAGGCCGCGGGCGGCCGCTCGGGCGCGCTCGACGAGGCCCGGCGCCGGATCGCCCGCGCCGAGGCCGCCCTGGGCGCCCTGCCCCTGCGGGCGGGCCCGGCCGGGGAGTTGAAGGCCCTGCTGGACTTCCTGGTCGGGCGGGATCTGTGAACGGTGTTCGACGTGCCGGATGAACAATCGAAGATCCGCGCATCTCTGCGGGCTGTTGCTTGAACACACCCCGTCACACCCGCCGTACCTCTGGGAAAGGTGAGAGCCAGCGGTTCAGCGAGGGATGACCATGGTCAAGGCGCACGTCTCCACACCCGTTTCGGTCGCCGGGCGGTACCGGCTGGTCGAGGCCGTCCACCGGGAGACCAACCGCGTCTGCTGGTACGGCGAGGACATCGGCGTGGAACGGCCCTGCATGATCACGCAGATCGGGCTGCCGGAAGGCACCGACGGCGAGGAGGGCCGCCGGGTCACCGAACGCGTGATCCGCACGTCGGAACGGATGGGGCTGATGCTGCCCGACCGGGTCGCCGAAGTCCTCGACGCCGTCGAGGAGTCGGGCACCCTGTGGGTGGTCACCGAGTGGATCGAGGGCCGGCCGCTGGGCGAACTCCTGGCCCAGCAGGGCACGTTGAACTACGCCCGGGCCGCGCGCATCGGTCTCGAACTGCTCGACGTGCTGGAGGCGGCGCACGGGCAGGGCATCACCCACGGCGAACTCAGCCCCGGCCAGGTCTTCGTACCGGAGCGGGGGCCGGTCGTGGTCACCGGCTTCGGGCTGGCCGGCGCCACCCTCGCGCCCCGGCTGGCCGCGCCCGCCTACGCCGCCCCCGAGCAGGCGCGCGACGAGCGCCTCGGCCCCGCCGCGGACCTGTGGGCGCTGGGCGCGCTGCTCTACACGATGATCGAGGGGCGCCCCCCGTTCCGGGACCGGGGACGCCCGGAGGCCACGCTGAAGGGCGTGGACCGGCTGCCGCTGCGCGCCCCGGTACGGACCGGTCCGCTCACCCGGGCCGTGACCGGCCTGCTGCGCAAGGACTCGGTGGAGCGGCTGCCCCGTACGGTCGTCCGGGAGGCCCTCGCCCGCGTCCTCGACGACGAGGCCGCAGCGACGATGCCGCCGCCCCGGCTGCGCGGCCGGGGTCTGCCCCACCCGGGCTGGAGCAACCGCACCCTGATCGGCGGGACGGCGCTGGCGGTCGTCACGGTCGCGGTGGCCGTCCTCGCGGTGACGGACCGGCTGCCGGGCGGCTCCGACTCCCCCGCCGACGGGACGGCGGCGCGTCCCGCCCCGTCCGCCTCCGCCACCACCGGACCCGGCGCGAGACCGGCCCCCTCCCCCACCGAGTCCCCCTTCACCCGCTACGAGTCCCCGGAGGGCTTCGCCGTCACGGTCCCCGCGGGCTGGCGGCCGCTGAGCACCGACCGGGTCTCGGACCTGGCGTACCGGGTGGTCCTCGGGGCCGAGGGCGACCCGCGCACGCTCACCGTCACCTACAGCGAGCGGGTGGGCGCCGATCCGGTGGCCGTCTGGCGTGATGTGGAGCCCGCCCTGGAGCAGTCCGGCGGCTACCGCAGGATCGGCGAGATCACGGCGACGACGTACCGGGGCCGGGAGGCCGCCGAGATGGAGTGGCTCGCCGACGCCGACGGCACCCAGGTCCGCACCTTCGGCCGGGGCTATCTGCTCGGCGGCGGCCGCGGCTTCTCGCTGCGCTGGACGGCGCCCGCGGCCGACTGGAACGACACCGCCAACGGCGCGGCGCTGGCCACCGCGCTGCGCACCTTCGACGAACCCTCGGACTGAGAAGCCTCAGACTGACCGGCGGGGCGCGCCCATCGCGTGCAGCGGCCGTCCGTGCAGCGGCTCGGTGCGCCAGCGCGCCTCCAGGGTGCCCGCGCGCAGGGAGCCGGTCAGGGCGAGCCGGTGGGGGGTCTCCAGGAAGAGCACCTCCACCTCCAGGGTGTCGGCGTCGGTCCAGCCGCCGCTCACCGCGGTGGGGACCGGCCCCTCGGCGACGCTCCAGCCGCCCTGCGCCGCCGCCAGCTCCAGCCGGTGGCCGTCCCGTACGAGGGTCATCCGGTCGCCGTCCACCTCCAGGGTGGTCGCCCCGGAGCCGAGCACCACGGGGGGCCGGTCCCCGGTGGTGGTCTTGCCGGGGGCCGGGGGCAGCGCGAGCCCCGCCAGCCGCTCGGCCAGGGCAGCGTCGGCCGCCTCCCGGCCGGACAGCGGCTCCGGGCCGAACGCGGGCAGCAGATGGGTCCACGCCAGCTCCAGCATCCGCTGCATCTCCACGGTCGCCGCGGTCGTGGCGATCACGGCGTCGTGCTCGGGCAGCACCACGCAGAACTGGCCGTACGCGCCGTCGCCCCGGTAGCCGTGGCGGGAGGCCCAGAACTGCAGGCCGTAGCCCTGGCGCCAGTCCGCGTTCACGGCCGCCCCCTCGGTCGCGACCCACGGGCGGCTCGCCCGGGCCACCCACGACTCCGGCAGCACCCGCCGGCCCTGCCACATCCCGCGGTCCAGGTAGAGCTGGCCCAGCCGGGCGATCGCGTCGGTGGTGACGTGCAGTCCGCTGAAGCCCAGCTCCCGGCCGGACCGGTCCCGCAGCCACGCCGCCTCCCCGATGCCGATCGGGTCGAACAGCCGGGGCCGGAGATAGCCGGTCAGGGACTGCCCGGTGACCCGCTGGACGATCGCCCCCAGCGTGAAGGTGGCGCACTGGTTGTAGGCGAACACGCTCCCCGGGTCCCGCTCGGGCGGCAGCAGCAGGAACCCGCGCACCAGGTCCTCGGGGTCCAGGGCGTGCGCCCGGTCGACGGTGTCCGCCTCGTGCCCGCTGGCCATCGACGCCACATGCCGTACGAGCATCGCGCGGCTGCGCGGGTCGGTGACCTCGGCGTCGAGCTCCGGGAAGTAGGAGAGCACCGGGTCGTCCAGGTCCAGCAGCCCCTCGTCGACGGCGAACCCGGCGGCGGTGGAGGTGAAGCTCTTGCTGAGCGAGTACACCAGGTGCAGGCGCTCGGCCGTGTACGGCGCCCACCAGCCGGACGCCACCAGCCGGCCGTGCCGCATGATCATGAGGCTGTGCGGCTCGATGTCCGGATCGGCCTCCAGCGCGTCGAGGAAGGCCAGCGGTCCGGCGGCGTCGACGCCCTGGGAGGCGGGCGTGGCCGTGGGCAGTGAGCGAGTCGTCATGGGGGCTTCCCTACCCAGCGGGGCGACGGCTCGTACCCCTGTGCGGCCGGATGCCGTGGGCCGGACACACCGGCTGCTCGGCAAACCGTCGCATGCAGGCGCATATAGGCTTCCGGTCTGCACCCGTGCGTCCCCCAGCCCGGCCCAGCCTCTCAGGAGAGTCCTCCGTGACCCTAGCGCTCGCCCCGTCCGAGACGTCCCCCGCGCCGCTGTCCGACCTCGTCGCCCGTGACGCGCGCGAGTTCGGTGTGTACGCCCGTACCGGCGGCTGGGCCTTCGGCCTGATGGTCGCGCGCAGTGTGCGGCCCGGCGGCCAGGGCGCCGAGGAGACCCCGAAGGTGTCGGCGAAGGAGTTCGCCGAGCTCGCCGGGTGCTCCCCGGATCGGGTGATGCGCTACTACAAGGCCTGGGACCGGGCCGCCGACGACGGTGTCGTCCCGCACTTCGAGGCGCTCCAGCCCGGCGCCGAGGTGGAACTCCCGGACGCCGAGCTGTGGTTGAGCTACTACGTCTCCCGCAACAGCGCGACCTCCGAGCGCGGCACCGCCATCGCCGAGGCCGCCGAGGCCGAGGGCATCCGGCCGACGAAGGCGCTGGAGGTCGCGGAGAACCCCACCGCGCTGCGCGCCGCCATCCTCGCCGACCCCTCCACCGCCCGCGCGGCCCGCAGCGCGCTCCTGGACCGCCTCAAGGAGGACCCGGACCTCCAGGCGGAGCTGGCCCGCGACGTGGTGCGCACGGACGACCTGAAGAAGGCCGTCGCCAGCGAGAGCCGCGCCGCCGACCGGATCGGCTACGTCCGCCAGATCGCGGAGTCCGGGCAGGTCAAGACCCCCGCCGGGCAGACCATCGACGCCCCCGCCGACCTGCGGCAGGAGGCCGAGCGGCATCTGTCGCTGATCGACGAGCTGGACGAGGACGAGGACGCCGGGGTGTGGGCCGGCGAGGCCTACGAGACGATGCGCGGCCTGGTCGCCGAGACGGTGGAGGCCGACCCCGAACTGCGGGTCCGGGAACGGCGGACGAAGTTCTACAGCAGCCTGCAGAAGGCGACGAAGGTGTTCGAGGAGCTGACCTTCGACGACGCGCAGGAGTTCGTCGAGGACGACATGGTGCAGCAGTTGGAGGATCTCCAGCGGGCGATCGCCTCGTGCATCGCCGAGTTGCGCGGGGCCCGGAACGCGGGTGCGGCTGAGTAGCCGTACTCATGCCGCCGCGGCGGCGCCCGGCCACGATGGGGCTCCCACGACAAGGAGCCCCCGATGCCCGTTGCCCTCTCCTCCCCGCGTCCCGCGCTGCCCGCCCTGTCGGCCGCGGTGGTGGTCGCGGCTCTGGCCCTCTCGGCCTGGTCCCCGCACGACCGCGCGACCTGGTTCCTGGAGACGGTGTGGGTGCTGGCCGGGCTGCCGCTGCTGTTCCTGACCCGCAGGCGCTTCCCGCTGACGGACCTGCTGTACTGCCTGCTCGCCGCGCACGCCCTGGTGCTGCTGGTGGGCGGCCACTACACCTACGCCGAGGTGCCGCTCGGCGACTGGGTCCGCGACACCTTCGGCCTGGAGCGCAACCCGTACAACAGGTTCGGGCATCTGATGCAGGGCTTCGTCCCGGCCCTGCTGGTACGGGAGTTGCTCCGCCGGACCTCCCCGCTGACGGGGAGCGGCTGGCTGGCGCCGCTGACGGTCTGCGCCTGTCTGGCCTTCAGCGCCGTCTTCGAGATGCTGGAGTGGGCGGCCGCGGTGATCGGCGGCGAGGCCGCCGACGCGTTCCTCGCCACCCAGGGCGACGTCTGGGACACCCAGTGGGACATGTTCTGCGCGCTGATCGGGGCGAGCCTGTCGCTGCTGCTGCTCAGCCGGCTGCACGACCGGCGGCTCGCCGCGCTGCGGCTCAGTCGTCCGACGTGTAGCGGCTCCGGACCCACCACGGCAGCAGGAACCAGCACAGCAGGTACCACGCGACGACACCGGTGACCAGCCACGGCACGTAGCCGTCGTGGGTGGCCACCCGGAGTATCAGCAGCAGCGAGGAGGTCAGGGTGGCCAGCAGCAGAACCAGCCCGACCATGGTCAGCCGGGCGGCCCAGGTCACCGCGTGCGTCTTGATCCGCCGTCCGGAGACCACCCGGTGCAGGGCGACCGGGCCGATCAGCGCTCCGGTGGCGGCGGCGCCCACCACGACGGTCACGAGGTAGATGGTCTTCTCGGTGTCGCCCAGGTCCGCGTAGGTCGGGGTGAACACGACCGTCAGCAGGAAACCGAAGAGGATCTGTACGCCCATCTGGGCGACCCGGACCTCCTGGAGGAGTTCGGCCCACTTGCGGTCGGCGCGCTCCTCCTCGGTCTCGTCGCGTCCGTCGCGTGTCTCGCGTCTGCCTGCCGTCTCCACCATGCGGCCCGAGTGCCCAGCCGCCGTCGGGTCAAACGCTCACCAGCGGTTCTCCACCTGCTCCTTGATCCGGCGGTCGTAGAGATCGCGGATCGCGGTGAGGGTCTCCTGCGACAGCTCCGGCAGCTCGGCGGCGGCCGCGTTGGCGCGGGCCTGCCGGGGCGAGCGGGCGCCGGGGATCACGGTGGTCACACCGGGCTGCTGGACGATCCAGCGCAGGGCCAGCTGGGCCGGGGTGAAGCCCTCGGGGGCGAGGGCGGCGAACTCCACGGCGGCCTCGACGCCCGTCGCGTAGTCCACGCCGGAGAAGGTCTCGCCCTGGTCGAAGGACTCGCCGTGCCGGTTGTAGGTGCGGTGGTCGTTCTCGGGGAAGACGGTGTCCTTGGTGTACTTCCCGGAGAGCAGACCGGAGGCGAGCGGGACGCGGGCGATGATGCCGACGCCCGCCTCCCGGGCCACCGGCAGCACCTCGTACAGCGGCTTCATGCGGAACGGGTTGAGGATGATCTGCACGCTGGCCACGCCCGGCCGGGCGATGGCGGTGAGCGCCTCGGCGCAGGTCTCCACGCTCACGCCGTAGGCGGCGATCCGCTCCTCGGCGACCAGGGTGTCCAGGGCGTCGAAGACCTCGTCGGTGGAGTGGACGGGGGTCGGCGGGCAGTGCAGCTGGACCAGGTCGATGCGGTCGACGCCGAGGTTGCGGCGGGAACGGTCGTTCCAGGCGCGGAAGTTGTCCAGGACGTAGTTCTCGGGGATCTGCTCGACCCGGCGGCCCATCTTGGTGGCGACCATGACGTGCAGATCGGGCCGGCCGCTCAGGAAGGAGGCGATGGTCTCCTCGCTGCGGCCGTCGCCGTAGACGTCGGCGGTGTCGAAGAAGGTCACCCCGGCCTCGGCCGCCGCCTCCAGCACCCGGAGGGCTTCCTTGTCGTCCACGTCGCCCCAGTCGGCGCCGAGTTGCCAGGTGCCGAGACCGATCACGGAGGCGTGCTGCTGTGACCTGCTGAATGTGCGCTCTTCCATGGCGCCAGTCTGTCATCCGCCCCGCGTGCCGGCCGCGCGGGGCGGGCGCCGTACGGCTACTTCCGCGAGGTCAGCGAGCGTGCCTGGACCGTGCGGGCGAGCCTGGGGCCGAGCCAGCGCTTGAGCCGGCGCAGCGAGTCGAGCTGTCCGGCCGCCCGGTCGAGGCGGTAGTAGAGCTGGGGCGGGACGTGGGGCAGCAGCGGTGAGTGGCGCTGGCCGAGGAGGGCGAACATGTGCTCGGGGGGCAGCCGGATGTAGCGGGGCAGGTTCTCGTACCACTGGGCGCTGTAGCGGGCCGCGCTCTGCAGGGGCAGGAGGGCCTGTTTGCGGGCCCGCTCGTAGTGGGCGAGGGCGTCGGGCAGTGCGGTGTGCTCGCGCAGGGCGCCGGCCAGCTCGATGGCGTCCTCCAGGGCGAGGGTGGTGCCGGCGCCGATGGAGTAGTGGGTGGTGTGGGCGGCGTCGCCGAGCAGGACGAGGTTGCCGTGGTGCCAGGTGCGGTTGGTCAGGGTGCGGAAGTGCAGCCAGGGCGAGCTGCCGTCGGCCGGGGAGCGGCCGATGAGGGCGTGGCCGTCGAGGGTGTCGGCGAACAGCTTCTCCAGCAGGGCGAGCCCTTCGGCCTCGTCGGCGCGGTCCAGGCCCAGTCCGGTGAAGGTCTCGGGGGCGCATTCGACGACGCAGGTGCTGTGGTCGGGCCCGAATCCGTAGCCGTAGGCCCAGATCCAGCCGTGGTCGGTCTCCACGAAGGCGAAGGTGAAGGCGTCGAAGACCTTGGTGGTGCCGAGCCAGATGTAGTGGTTGCGGCCCTCGCGGATCTCGGTGCCGAAGCGGTCCGCGTGCCGGCCGCGCAGTGCGCTGTGCACGCCGTCGCTCGCCACGACCAGGTCGGCTCCGGGCGGCGGGGCGGCGGCGTCGACCTCCCGCTCGTACTCGACGTGGACGCCGAGGGAGCGGGCCCGGGTCGCGAGGATGTCCAGCAGCCGGTGCCGGCCGATGCCGAAGCCCTCGTCGCCGGGGTGCCGGGTGGTCAGGTCCCGCACCCGGGCGACGCCCTCGGTCCAGCTGACCGAGTGCTCGGCGAGGGCGCGGGCGGAGTCCGGGTCGTGCGCGTGGAGCCTGTCGAGCAGTGGGCGCCAGTAGGTGACGCCCCAGCCGTACGTCGAGCCCTCGGCGTTGCGCTCGTGGACGGTGATGTCGTGGGACGGGTCCTGGAGCTTGAGCAGGATCGACAGGTACAGGCCGGCGGGCCCGCCTCCGACACAGGCGACCTTCACGCGCACCCCTTGGAGTCACTCGATGCGTTCATTGCGAGACGGAGAGTAGCAGCGGGGTGACCTCCGGCCCGGCCGCCGGATCGCGTCACCTTCCGGGGGTGACCTGGGCCACCGGCGACGCGGGGGCGGGGCAAGGATCACCCGAACCAGGCCCTCCAGGGGAAGGAATTGCCCGTTCCGGGGGCGACCTCCATCGCCGGAGCCAAGATCATCTTTGTTCAACCCTGTATGACATGTGGGTAATTGTCCTGATCGCAGCCAACCGCTTCCGAGCGATTTCTCCCGGTCCCACCGCTCCCGATAGGCATACGGGGTCACCGTCCGAGACCGAACCGGGAGATCCGTATGCCGGAACTCAGCCGCCGCCGCGCGCTCACCGCCGCTGCCGCCCTCGCCGCCACCCCCACCGCCGCCGCGCTCACCGCCCCGACCGCCCGGGCCGCGGGTCACCACGGCTCCTCGCCCGCCCCCTTCGACGAGGTCTACAAGGGCCGCCGGATACAGGGCCGGTCACGCCCGGGCGGCGGCCACGGCGATCACGGCGGGGGCCACCACGACCACGGCGGCGGCTATGCGGTCCTCGTGGACGGGGTGGAGCTGCATGTGATGCGCAACGCCGACGGCAGCTGGATCAGCGTCGTCAGCCACTACGACCCGGTGGCCACGCCGCGCGCCGCGGCACGGGCCGCGGTGGACGAGCTCCAGGGCGCCGCACTGCTGCCCTTCCCCGCCAACTGACCCGCCCTTCCAGCACTTTCGGGAGCCTTCGCACATGACTGTCCGCAAGAACCAGGCGACCCTGACCGCCGACGAGAAGCGCCGCTTCGTCGCCGCCGTCCTGGAGCTCAAGCGCACCGGCCGCTACGACGAGTTCGTCACCACCCACAACGCCTTCATCGTGTCCGACACGGACAACGGCGAGCGCACCGGCCATCGTTCGCCGTCCTTCCTGCCCTGGCACCGCAGATTCCTGCTCGACTTCGAGCGGGCCCTTCAGGCGGTCGACGCGTCGGTGGCACTGCCGTACTGGGACTGGACCGTCGACCGCACCCCGCGGGCCTCGCTGTGGGCACCGGACTTCCTCGGCGGCACCGGGCGCAGCCTGGACGGCCGGGTCACCGACGGCCCGTTCGCCGCCGCGTCCGGCAACTGGCCGGTCAACGTCCTTATCGACGGCCGTACTTATCTGCGCCGGGCCCTCGGCGGCGGCCGCCCGCTGCCGACCCGGGCCGAGGTGGACTCGGTGCTCGCCATGGAGACGTACGACATGGCGCCCTGGAACAGCGGCTCGGACGGCTTCCGCAACCATCTGGAGGGGTGGCGCGGGGTCAACCTGCACAACCGGGTGCATGTGTGGGTGGGCGGCCAGATGGCGACCGGGGTGTCGCCCAACGACCCGGTGTTCTGGCTGCACCACGCCTTCGTGGACAAGCTGTGGGCGGACTGGCAGCGCCGCCACCCCCGCTCCGGCTATCTGCCGGCCGCGGGCACCCCGGACGTGGTCGACCTCGGCGACACGATGAAGCCGTGGAACGACGTACGGCCGGCGGACCTGCTGGACCACACGCCGCACTACACCTTCGACGCCGCCTGAGCCGGACCGGCGCTCGGCGCCCGGCCGTGGGGCCGCCGTGCGACCGGGCTCAGCCCTCGGCCGTGCGGCACTCCGGGTGGCCCCAGCCCTGCGGGTTCTTGGCGATCGGCTCGCCCGCCGCGTAGGAGCGGCCGCACAGGCAGCGGCCGGGGAACTTCGCCTTGATGGTGCGCGCGGAGGACGAGCCGCCGCTCTTCTTCGCGGCAGCGGGGCGGCGGCGCGGGGTCTTGGCGGGGGTGTCCGGGGAGGGCGGCGGCTCGGGCGAGCCGTGGTCGCTGCCCGCGGCCTCCTGCGCGGTGGCCGCCTGGCTCGCCGCGCGGTCGGCGAAGTCGTTGAGGCGGTCGCCGTCGACCTGGTGGGCGGGCACGTAGCGGAACTCCACCGAGCGGCCGGCCAGCAGTTCGTCGATGCGTACGACGAGTTCCTGGTTGGCGACCGGCTTGCCGCCGGAGGTCTTCCAGCCGTTGCGCTTCCACCCGGGCAGCCAGGTGGTGACCGCCTTCATGGCGTACTGGGAGTCCATCCGGACCTCCAGGGGCACGCCGGGGTCGGTGGCGGCGAGCAGCCGCTCCAGGGCGGTCAGCTCGGCGACGTTGTTGGTGGCCTTGCCGAGCGGGCCGGCCTCCCAGCGGGCCGGGGTCTCCGTCTCGTCGGCGACGACCCAGGCCCAGCCGGCGGGACCGGGATTTCCCTTCGAAGCCCCGTCGCACGCGGCCACTGCTCGTTCACGCATGTGCCGATCATGCCATGGGCCGACGGGGTGACCGCTCAGACGTCGGTGAGCTCGGGCATCTCCCCCTGGGTGGTGGTGACGTCGATCACCGAGAAGTTCGCGCCCTGCGGGTCGCTCAGCGCGGCGAACCGGCCGAAGGGGCTGTCCATCGGCCCGAACCGCAGGATCCCGCCCAGCTCGGTGGCCTTCGCGACGGCCGCGTCGCAGTCGGCGACGCTGAAGTAGACGTTGATGTACGCCGGCACCTCGGGCGGGAACTCCTCGGTCATCCTCATCCGGCCGAGGACCGGCGCCTCGCCGACGTTGAAGATCCGGAAGTCCATCCCGTCGTCGTCCATCTGCCGTGCGGTGTAACCGGGGAACACCGCCGGGAAGAACGCGTCGGACCGGTCGGGCTCCCGGGTGAAGACCTCGGCCCAGCAGAACGCGCCGGGCTGCTCCCCGGTCGCCTCGAAGCCCTCGTGCGTACCGCCCTGCCACACGCCGAAGACGACCCCGCCGGGGTCGCGGGCCAGGCACATCGTGCCGAAGTCACCGACCCGCATCGGCTCCATCAGCACCTCGCCTCCGCTCTCCCGGATCCGCGCGGCGGTGGTAGCGGCGTCGGGGGAGGCGAAGTAGAGGCACCACTGGGACGCGCCCTCCTGGCCGGGCATGGGCGGGACGACGGCGGCGGCCGCCTTGCCGTCCGCGTACGCCTGGGTGTAGTCGCCGAACTCCGACGACGACTCGGCGAAGGTCCAGCCCAGGACGTCGCCGTAGAAGCGCTTGGCTCCCTCGACGTCACCGAACATCGCGTCGGCCCAACAGGGGGTTCCCTCTGGCTGTACGGCCATGAGCGCGGCCTCTCCAAGTAGGTTCCGGGTCCGCTTCCACACGCTAGCCACCCCCCGCGCGGAGCGCGCGCCGAACGGATGATCCACCACGGACCAGGAGGAACCGGCGCTGCGGCGGCCCGCGCGCGGTGACCTTCGTACGCGGCTCGCGCGCGCCCCGCGCGCCGGCCGTCCGGGGCCCGTGGACCGGCGCGCGATCATCCGCTGGGACCGGCTCCGCCCCGATCGGGGGGTTTGCACATCCGGCGCGCGAAACCGCCCCTTTCACGCGGTTCCCGGCAGTCACCCGGCGCTGTTTGCCTTGTGTACAGGCAGCGCTCGCTGTCCACCTCGCGCCACCGGGGCGCCGTTCCCCCCGCCCACCCCCTGCCCCCCTCCAGGGAGGGACCCGTGTCCGCACCCGAAAGTGCCGCCGATCCCGAAGTCGACGACCCCGCCACCCCCACCCGCCCGTTCACCAGCCTCAGCACCCGAGCGGCCCGCCAGCTCACCACGACCACCAAGTCCGAACCCCAGATGCAGGCCATCACCTCGCGGTGGCTGCTGAAGATGCTGCCCTGGGTCGATGTGCGGGGCGGCGCCTACCGGGTCAACCGGCGGCTCCAGCTGAGCATCGGCCGCGGCCGGGTGCAGTTCGACCAGAACGGCGCGGACGACGTCCGGGTCATCCCCGAGACCCTCACCGAGCTGCCGGTGCTGCGCGGCTACACCGACACCGAGGCGCTGCGCGAGATCGCCTCCCGGTTCCGGGTCCGCGAGGTGCGGGCGGGCCAGGTCCTCTTCGAGGCCGGGCAGCCGGTCACCGAGGCGTATCTCGTCGTGCACGGCCGCTTCACCCGCTTCACCGCCGGCAAGTACGGCGAGGAGGAGGTCATCGGGGTCGTCACCGACGGCGAGGGCATGGGCGACGAGGCGGTCGGCCGGGCCGACCCGCTCTGGCTCAGCTCGGTCCGCGCGGAGACGGCCGGGGTGGTGCTCGTCCTGCCCTGGGACTCGCTCATGGAGTACGTGGACCGCGCCCCCTCGCTCGCCGCCCAACTGGCCGCGTACGCCGAGCGGCAGAGCAAACCCATGAACCGCAAGGGCGAGGCCGATGTGCCGGTCCAGGCCGGCCACAGCGGCGAACCCACCCTGACCGGCGGCTTCGTCGACTACGAACTCGCCCCGCGCGAATACGAGTTGTCCCTGACCCAGACCGTGCTGCGGGTGCACACCCGGGTCGCCGACCTCTACAACGACCCGATGGACCAGACCGAGCAGCAACTGCGGCTCACCATCGAGGAGATCCGCGAGCGCCAGGAGTGGGAGCTGGTCAACAACCGGGAGTTCGGGCTGCTCCACAACACCGCCTACGACCAGCGGATCAGCACCTTCGGCGGGCCGCCGACCCCGGACGACCTGGACGAGCTGCTCTCCATGCGGCGCAAGACCCGGCTCTTCCTGGCCCACCCGAAGGCCATCGCGGCCTTCTTCCGCCAGTGCAACCGGCGCGGTCTGGTGCCCGGCACGGCGACCGTCGACGGTCACGAGGTGCCCGCCTGGCGGGGCGTGCCGATGCTGCCGTGCGGCAAGATCCCGATCGGCCCCCGGCACAGCACCAGCATCATCGCGCTGCGCACCGGCGAGGCCGACCAGGGCGTGGTGGGCCTGTACCAGACCGGGATCCCGGAGGAGTACCAACCGGGCCTGAACGTGCGGTTCATGGGCATCGACGAGGCCGCGATCCTGCGCTACCTCGTCACGGCCTACTACTCCGTCGCGATCCTCGTGCCGGACGCCGCCGGAATCCTGGAGAACGTCCAGATCGGCCGGACGGCCGACTGACCGGGCGGAGTACCCGTATGAGCACGTCCACGTTCCGGGCGCCCGGCGCCCCCAACCTCGCCCGCTCGGTGCGGGCCCGGCGCACCGGGGCCGTACCCGGACTGCTGTACCGGCCCGCGGTGCCGGCCGACCCCAAGAAGGCCGCGGAGGTGGATCTGCGGCTGGAGGCGTGGGCCCGCGCCCTCGACCTGTTCCCCGCCGCGTGGTCCGGCGACTTCGCGGGGTTCGGCTTCGGCCGCGCGGTGGCGCTCCAGCACCCGGGCGCCGCCGACCTGGACCGCCTCACCGCGGCCGGCAAGCTGCTCCTCGCCGAGAACGTCGTCGACAGCTGCTACTGCGAGGTCTCCGAGGGCCGGGGCGCGTCGGCGCGCGGTCTGGGCGGGCGGCTGGTCATCGCCCAGTCGGCGCTCGACCCGTACCACGGCGACCCCGCCACGGAGGAGCGCTGGCGCCACGGCGTCCAGGCGGACGGGCCGCTGCGCTCGTACCACTGGGCGCTCAAGGAGTACGCCGCGTTCGCCACGCCGAGCCAGACCGGGCGGCTGGTGCACGACATCGCCCGGCTGCACCTGGGCTACCTCGGGGAGGCGGCCTGGGCGGAGACCGGCCACATGCCGCACGTCTGGGAGTACTTGACGATGCGTCAGTTCAACAACTTCCGGCCCTGCCTGTCGCTGGTCGACGCCGTCGACGGCTACGAGCTGCCCGAGGCCCTGTACGCCCGGCCGGAGATCCAGCGGGTGACGGCGCTGGCCTGCAACGCCACCACGATCGTCAACGACCTGTACTCCTTCACCAAGGAGCTGGCGAGCGACCCCACCCATCCGAACCTGCCCGTGGTGGTCGCCGCCGAGGAGCGGTGCGGGCTCAGGGCCGCCTATCTGGAGTCCGTCGAGATCCACAACCGGATCATGACCGCCTTCGAGGAGGAGGCGGCGGCGGTCTCCGCCCTGTCCCCGCTCGTCGAGCGCTACACCGGCGGGCTCGCGGCCTGGGTCGCCGGCAACCACGAGTGGCACGCCACCAACAGCCACCGCTACCACCTGCCCGACTACTGGTAACCCCCACCCTGACACAACGTCAGAGACACCAGGAGGAATCCGCGTTGAGCTCCACCGAAGTCGGCGCCACGACCGTGCCGGTGCCGTCCCAGTCCTCGTACCAGAACCGCGTGGCGGACTACTGGAACGCCGAGGAGAACCCGGTCAACCTCGAACTCGGGAAGATCGACGACCTCTACCACCACCACTACGGCGTCGGCGCCGCCGACGTGTCGGTGCTCGACGAGCCCGACCCCGAACTGCGCCAGGAGCGGATCACCGCCGAACTGCACCGTCTGGAGCACGCGCAGGCCGAGCTTCTCGCCGAGCGGCTCGGCCCGCTCACCCCCGCCGACCGGGTCTTCGACGCCGGCTGCGGACGTGGCGGCGGCAGCGTCGTGGCCCATCTGCGCCACGGCTGCGGGGCCGACGGGGTCACCCTCTCCGAGAAGCAGGCCGAGTTCGCCAACGAGCAGGCCCGCAAGCGGGGCATCGACGACCGGGTGCGCTACCACTGCCGCAACATGCTCGACACCGGCCTGCCCACGGGCGGGTACGCGGCCTCGTGGAACAACGAGTCGACCATGTACGTCGAGCTGGACCTGCTCTTCGCCGAGCACGCCCGGCTGCTGCGCCGCGGCGGACGCTATGTGGTGATCACCGGCTGCTACAACGACACCTACGGGCGCGCCTCGCGCGAGGTGTCGCTGATCAACGCGCACTACATCTGCGACATCCATCCCCGCTCGGCCTACTTCCGGGCGATGGCGCGCAACCGGCTGGTGCCGGTCCATGTGGAGGACCTGACCGCGGCGACGATCCCCTACTGGGAGCTGCGCCAACAGGCCGAGCACCTCGTCACCGGCATCGAGGAGACGTTCCTCGGCGCGTACCGGAACGGCAGTTTCCAGTACCTGCTGATCGCCGCCGACCGGGTGTGAGGCGGGCCCGGCGTCCGGTGCCACGGACGCCGGGCGCGGCCGCGCTCACTCGCCCTCGTACGCCTTGCGCAGGGCCGCGATGTCGAGCTTGCCCATGCCGAGCATCGCCTGGGTCGCGCGGGCCGCCTTGGCCGGGTCCGGGTCGGTCGTCATGGCTTCCAGGGTGTCCGGGATCACCTGCCAGGACACCCCGTACCTGTCCTTCAGCCAGCCGCACGGGCCGGGCTCGCCGCCGCCTTCGGTGAGCCTGGTCCAGTAGTGGTCGATCTCCTCCTGGTCCTCGCAGAGGATCATGAAGGAGACGGCCTCGTTGAACTTGAACTCGGGGCCGCCGTTGAGCGCGAGGAACCGGTGGCCGTTGGCCGTGAACTCCACGGTCAGCACGGTGCCCGCGGGGCGGGGCGCGCCCTCGGGGTAGTGGGCGATCTTCCCGATGCCGGAGTTCTTGAAGATCGACACGTAGTGGTGCGCGGCCTCCTCGGCCTCGTTGTCGAACCACAGACATGTGGTGAATCCGGTGCTGGCCATCGGTACCTCCTGGGTGCGGAACACGGTCACCTCTGCAGACCGGTCCTGGCGCCGGAACTCATCGGCCGGGCGGCGGACTGACCCGTACGGCCGTCGCGACGGCCCGCCCGGCGGGCCGCTCTGCCGATGGCGAATCTGCCCCGGGCAGAGAAATCCCCGGTGAACGGGTCGGGCGGCCGACAGTGGGGTGGACGGCATCCGCACCACGACGAGGAGGGCACCCATGACCCCGTTCACCGCGCTCGCGCCACGGGCCGAGGAGGGCGACACCCCGCCCAGCCGGTTCGACGACCAGTTGGCCGCCCAGCTGCTGGGGCAGCGGATCGTACTGCTGGGCACCCAGGTCGACGAGGTCTCCGCGAACCGGGTCTGCGCGCAGCTGCTGATCCTCTCCGCCGAGGACCCGCGCACCGACATCAGCCTGTACATCAACAGCCCCGGCGGCTCGGTCCACGCGGGCCTCGCCGTCTACGACACCATGCGGCTGATCCCGAACGACGTCTCGACGCTGGCCATGGGCTTCGCGGCCAGCATGGGCCAGTTCCTGCTGAGCGTGGGCGCACCCGGCAAACGGTTCGCCCTGCCCCACGCGCGCATCATGATGCACCAGCCGTCGGCCGGAATCGGCGGCACGACCGCGGACATCGAGATCCAGGCGGAGAACCTGGAGCACACCAAGCGGACCATCGAGCGGCTCACCGCCGAGCACACCGGCCAGAGCCCGGAGACGATCTCCCGGGACGGCGACCGGGACCGCTGGTTCACGGCCGAGGAGGCCAGGGAGTACGGCCTGGTCGACCGGGTGGTGGAGTCCTTCACCGACGTACGCCCGGCGGCCTCCAAGCGACGGATGGGACTGTAGACATGGGGAGTTACACGATTCCGAACGTCATCGAGCGGACCCCGCAGGGCGAGCGCTCCTTCGACGTCTTCAGCCGGCTGCTCAACGAGCGGATCATCTTCATCGGCACCGAGATCGACGACGGGGTGGCCAATGTCGTCATCGCGCAACTCCTCCATCTGGAGTCGGCGGCACCCGAGAACGAGATCGCGATCTACCTCAACTCCCCCGGCGGATCGTTCACTTCGCTGATGGCGATCTACGACACCATGACCTACGTGCAGGCGCCGGTCTCCACCTTCTGCGTGGGGCAGGCGGCGTCCACGGCGGCCGTGCTGCTGGCCGGCGGGGACGCCGGGCGGCGGTTCGTGCTGGAGCACGCCCGGGTGCTCCTCGGGCAGCCCGCCAGCGGCGGACGCCAGGGCACGGTCTCCGACCTGGCCCTCCAGGCCAAGGAGATGGTCCGGATCCGGGGCCAGGTCGAGGAGGTGCTGGCCCGCCACACCCACCACGACCCCGCGACGCTCCGCGCCGACATGGACCGCGACAAGGTGTTCACGGCCGAGGAGGCCGTGGCGTACGGGCTGGCCGACGAGGTGGTCTCCCGGCGCCTCGTCAGGACGTGAGACGCCGGGCACCCGCGGTCAGGCGGCCAGGCAGAGTCCGTCGTAGGAGGAACCGGCCCCGCGGCTTCGGACCGTGCCGTGCCGGGAGGTGAGCCGGACCAGCTCGCCCTGGGCCCGGGAGAGCAGGTCGCCGAGGCCGAGGCCGAGGGCGTGCGCGGCGGCCGCGAGGACCTCCGAGGAGGCCTCCTTGCGGCCCCGCTCCACCTCGGAGAGGTAGGGCATCGAGATCCGGGCGGCGTCGGCCACGTCCTTCAGGGTGCGCTCCTGGTCGAGGCGCTCCCGGCGCAGGACGTCGCCGACGAGGTCCCGCCACAGGGGTTCTCTGGGGGCGGGCGCGGGTGCGACGGGCTGCGGGCGCGCGGGTTCCTTGCGGGCGAGGTCCTTGCGGGGCGGGTCCTGGCGCGCGGGTCCCCGGCGTGCGGACTCCGGGCGCGCGGACGGGCGCAGCGGGATGACACGGGCTTGGTTCGGCGCTTGGTCGCTCACCCTCCCAGCCTAGGAGCCGTGGCCGTGGGGGGAAGGCCGGGGCGTTCTGCCCTCGGAAGAATCGCCGGGCGCGAACAGGGGGTTGACGGGCGCGCCGCCGGTCAGCGGTCGCTCAGCCACATCGCTGCGCGGACCCGCTTGCCGACCGGGACGTGTTCGACGGCGACCTCGGCCGCCAGCGCGTGCACGATCTCCAGACCGTGCCGCCCGACCCGTTCGGGGTCCCTGGGGAAGCGGCGGGGCAGTGCGGCGCTGCTGTCGTAGACGGACACCGTCACCCGCGCGTCGGTGCCCTCCAGGTCGAGGATGTAGGGGCCGTTGCTGTGCCGGTCGGCGTTGGTGACCAGTTCGCTGACGACCAGGAGGATCTCCTCGTGGGTCCGCTCGCCGATCGCCGCGCACCACTCGGTGCGCAGCCGGTCGAGGAAGCCCGCGGCGAAGGCCCTGGCCTCGGCGATGCACCCCGGCTCACCGGTGTAGTGGGCCGCCCTCCTCAGCGGCTCCACGGGCACGTCGAAATCAGTAGGAATCACTGCCCCGTCGTGTTCGATCATGCGTTTCTCTCTCGGAAGCCGGCCCGGCCGGACGCTGCTGCATCAGGGCTCGTACCCCGTGAAGCGCCCGGCAGTCCCCCTGCCGAGCGCCGGGTGCGTCACACCTCGGGCGAGCTCGCGGGAGAGAGCGGGCTGCCGCTGGCGGGGAGCGACTCGGAGGCGGGCGCCTCGGCGGAGGAGGTGTCGGCGCTCTCCGGCACCGAGGGGGGTTCGGAGGACGGCTCCGAGGGGGACTCTGAGGTCGGGGGCGTGGTCGGCTCGGAGGGCGCCGTCGAGGTCGGCGGGCAGTTCGGCGGGTCGCCGGTCGGCGTCGCGGTCGGGGTGCCCGGGCAGGTGATCGTGGTGCCGGTGGACGGCGACTTCGAGGGCGGGGTGCTCGGTGACACGGAGGGCCGGTGGGCGGGCGGGTCGGTCTTCTTGTCCTTGTGCCCGGTGTCGCCGGACTCCCGGCGGAACCAGTCGTCGTGCTCGTCGTCGTAGACCACGAAGACGTTGACGACCGTCGTGGAGGGTGCGACCACGACGACGTTCGAGGGGTTGTACGAGGGCCAGGAGTCGCCCGTGGTCCTGGGCGTGGACTGCTGGGCGACCGGCGGGGTCAGCGGGTTGCCGCAGGCGCAGCGCACCCGGGGCACCCCGCGGTCGTCGACCAGGACGGCGGTGCCGGTCTGGAGGACGGCCTGGTAGGGGGTGGCCCTGCCGTCCTGGTAGCCGTGGTTGGTGACCCGGGTGTCCAGCCGCAGCTGCACCGGGGTCAGGTCGCGCAGGTACGCCGGCACACCGGCCGGCTCCACGTCGGCGACGGACGCGAACGCGTCGTTCTTCTCCGGCTCCCCCTGGAGTGCCTTGATCTGCTTCTCCACGTCGCAGCTGGCCGTGTTGCGGGTACCGCCGTACAGGCCGGGGGCGCCGCCGTCGACACCGCGGACGGTGTTGCCGGTGGCGGTCGGCGTGGCCGGGGACGGGGTGACCGGCGGGGCCGAGCTGTCCGTCGCGGCGGACTCGGTGAAGGGGTCGGGGCCGCTCTCGCCGGCCGCCTGGAGGAAGACCTCGCCGCCCGAGCCGCCGCCGCCGTCGCCCCGGCTGAAGACCAGCGCGAGCACCACGGCCGCGACCACGACCGTGGTCAGCACCGCGATCCGGGGCGCCGAACGCCACCAGGCCCGGTGGGGTTCCGGCTCCGGCGCCCCGCCACCGCCGCCGGTTCCCGTCGGCGGCGGGGGCGGCTGCGACGGGGGTTGTGAGGGCGGCCCGGAAGGAGGCTGCGAGGGTCCGGACAGCGGACCCGAGGGGGGTCCTGTCGGTCGGCCCGAGGACGGAGGTTCGACGCTCACGAGCCCTTCTTCCCGATGCGGGACCTCACGGCGTTCGCACGGTGTGCCGTTTCTTCCACATCGTCACCATTGTGTGCGCCGGTGCGGCACGGTCCGCAAGCGGACCGCCGGACGGCCCTCCCGGCAGGCGCGCCCCGAAGGTGCTGCTTAGCGTGGCAGGGTGAGCGCACGCACCCCCTCCGACCAGGCGGTGGCCCGCCACGGCTGGCCGCAGGCCGTGGCCGTGGTGCTGGCCGGACTGCTGGCCATGGGTGTGGTCGCCGCCCTGGGCCTGTGGGCGGCCGGTGCCACCGGCCTGCCGGACAACGCCTTTCCCCGGGTCGTGGCCGCGACCGTGGTCACCGCCGTCGGCGGCACCGTGGAGATGTCGGGCGACGCGGGCGGACTGGCCGAGTCGGCCGCCGGCCTGACCGTGATGCCGCTGTCCGTGACGCTCGTCGGCGCACTGGTGATCGCGGCCGGCTTCCTGCGGCCGCTGCGGCACCGGGCCGTGGCCGGCGCCCGCGAGCTGCTGGGCTGGGCCGCCCGGATCGCGGTGCTGTGGCTGGCGGCGCTGCTCGGCGTGGCCCTCGCCGCCCGCCAGGACTTCACCGTCTCCCTCGGCGACGACACCCTGGCGGACCTGGGCGATCTGTTCGGCATCTCGCCGAAGGTGGGGTTCCGCACCGACGTGCCGCCGACCCTGTTCTTCGGCCTGCTGTGGCTGGCGGGTGTGGTGGTGCTGGCTCTGCTGGTCTCCCGCGGCGCTCCGCTGCCGCCCCGGCTGCTGCGCTTCCAGGAGTCGGTGCGTCCGGCGGCGTACGCCATGGTCGTGCTGCTGCTGGTGTGTGTCGCCGTCGGTGTGGTGATCGGGGTGGTCGTGGCGGCCACCCGCGGCCACGCCCGGGAGACCCTCGCCGTCATCCTGCTCGGTCTGCCCAATCTGGTCTGGCTCGCCTTCACGATCGGGCTCGGGGCGACCTGGGACGGCAGGGTCGACGGCCCGTTCGACCTGCCGATGCCGCATGTCCTGGACGAGGTGCTGCGGGGTTCGGAGACGGCGACGCTCAATCTGAGCACGCTCGCCGAGTACGACGGCCGGGTGTGGTGGCTGGTGGCGGTGGACGCGGTGCTGGTGCTGGCCGCCGGGTTCGTGTCGGCGGCCCGCTCGCCGCGCCGGATGCGCGTCTGGCAGCACGCGGTGCATCTGGCGGTGGCGCTGGCGCTGACGGTGCTGATGATCTGCCTGGTCGGCCGGCTCTCCGCGCACTACGGCCTCTCGGTGCTGGGCATCGGCGACCTCGGGGGCGATCTGGGCGGGGAGCTGCTGCTGGAGCCGCAGGTGTGGGGCGCGCTGGGCTTCGCGCTGCTGTGGGGCCTGGCCGGGGGCTTCCTCGGGGGGCTGCTCGCCCGGCCGGTACGGCGTCCCTGAACAGGGCGTCCTGAGTACGGCCTGGCCGACGTCGGCGCCCCTGAGCCGTACGCGGGCCGGGTCGGGCCGGCCCAGCCCTGTCGGTCACCTGCCGCCGAAGAACGGCTCCGCCCAGCGCGGCGGTGGCTTCGGGCCCTCCGCCGGGCCCTCCGCGGCCCTCAGATCGACCCGCGTCGGCGGGTGGACCCGCTCCGGATCGCCCTGCAGCGCGGCGCGCAGCGCGGCCACGAAGGCGAGGCAGGAGTCGTACCGGTCGTCGGGGCTCTTGGCCAGCGCCTTGGCGAACACCCCGTCGACCCGGACCGGCAGGTCGGGCCGCAGGGAGGTGAGCGGCGGCGGCTCGTCGTACTGGTGGGCCCAGAGCAGTGCCATGTCGTCGTCCCGCCGGAAGGGCGGCTGCCCGGCCAGGCACTCGTGGACGACGCAGGCGAAGCCGTAGACGTCGCAGCGGGCGTCGACGGGCTTGCCGGAGATCTGTTCGGGCGACACGTAGTCGAGGGTGCCGACGAACTGGCCGACGGTGGTGAACCCCGTCAGGGACAGCGACTTCTTCGTCAGTCCGAAGTCGGTGAGATAGGCGTGCTCGGGGTGGTCGCTGTCCGTGCCGCGGGCGACCAGGATGTTGCCGGGCTTCACATCGCGGTGGACCAGGCCGTGTTCGTGGGCAGCGTCGAGCGCGGAGGCCACCTGGGCGGCGATCCTGACGGCCGTCGCGGGGGTGAGCGGGCCCTGGCGGTCCAGCAGGTGGCGCAGGTCGCTGCCGGCCACGAACCGCATGGCGATGTACAGGACGCCGTCGGTCTCGCCCGCCTCGAAGACCGGCACGATGTGCGGGTGGTCGATCGAGGCGGCGGCCCGGGACTCATGGGTGAAACGGCGGCGGAAGGTGTCGTTGCGGGCGAGTTCGGGGGCGAGCAGCTTCAGCGCGACCGTCCGGTCCAGGCGCAGGTCCCGGGCGCGGTAGACGACGGCCATGCCGCCGCGGCCGATCTCCGCCTCGATGCGGTAGCCGGCCACCTGCCGGCCGATCAGTTCGGAGGGACGGCCGGAGAACAGGCTCGTCTCACGGGCCATCGGGGTTCACCACCTGGGTGGCGGTGTGGTCGCGGTCGGCCGCTTCGGCGCGGGGTGCCGCGTCGGTGGTGAACGTGCTCAGGCTCATGCCGTCGGCGTAGACCCAGCGGCCGTGGTCGGTGTCGTAGAGCCAGACGTGCTCGCCCTCGACGACCACGCCGATGCGCAGGCCGTGGGTGCGGGCGCGGAAGGACTCGCCGTCCAGGCCGCCGGCGGCGAGGTCCTCCACGGCCGCGCGGTAGCGGGCCAGGGCCTGCTCGGTGCGGGTGAGGTGGGGGCGGGGGTCGGCGGTGCGGGCCAGGGCGGCGTCGGGGGTGGGCGGGTCCTGGGGCACGGCGACCAGATGGCGGCCGTCGACCCAGGCCGACCAGCCGTTGGCGCACAGGATGTGGCCCCAGTCGCCGCGCCGTTCGAGGAGCTGGACCGGCAGCAGCGGGTCCAGGGGCACTGTGGGCCGGGCGGGGTCGGGCGCCACCCAGGCGGGCATGCCGTGGGCGGGGGCGACGTGGGTGGGACGGAAGCCGGGGGTCGTCATCGTCACGGTGGGGCCTACTTCCGCATCACGACGGGTTCCTGGCGGCGCAGCAGCCGGGAGACCAGCCAGCCGAAGAGCACGGACAGGACGATCAGCATGCCGATGTTCAGCAGCCACACGCCCGCCGAGTGACGGAACAGCGGGTCGCCGGTCAGTTCGCCGGGCACGATCCGCGCCAGGTCTACGGTGCCGGCCATCGCGCCCAGGGCCCAGCGCGAGGGCACCAGCCAGGCGAGCTGCTCCAGGCCGGGGACGCCGTCGAGTTTCAGCAGGGCGCCGCAGAACACCACCTGGACGATGGCGAGCAGCACCAGCAGCGGCATCGTCACCTCCTCCTTGCGCACCAGCGCGGAGACCAGCAGGCCGAGCATCATCGCGGTGAACGCGAGCAGGGCGACGGCGACGGTGATCTCCACCAGCGGTGGCATCAGCACGCCCTCGCCGCCGGGGGCGTTGAGGTCGACGCCGAGCAGGCCGACGAGGGTCAGCACCACGGCCTGGAACACGGTGACGGTGCCGAGGACGACGACCTTGGACATCAGGTACGCCGATCTGGACAGGCCGACGGCGCGCTCGCGCCGGTAGATCACCCGTTCCTTGACCAGTTCGCGCACGGCGTTGGCGGCGCCGGTGAGGACCGCGCCGACGCACAGGATGAGCAGCGCGTTCATCGCGGTGTCCCGGGTCAGCTCGCCGCCGGCCAGGGCGCGGGCCATGGCGCCCATCACGAACGGCAGGGCGATCATGATGATGAGGAAGGTGCGGTCGGCGCCGAGGGCCGCGGTGTAGCGGCGGACGAGGGTGCCGAGCTGGGCGGCGCGGCTGCGGGGCCGGCGCGGCGGGGTGATGACGACCGGTCCGGTGCGGTCCAGCGGAGGCTGGGCGGTGGCGTCGACGACGTAGCGGCGGTGCGCCGGGGAGGCGGCGTAGTCGCCGGCCCAGTCGCGGTCCCGGTCGCGCTCGAACGCCTCGAACGCCTCCGGCCACTCGGTGAAGCCGAAGTAGGCGAGGGCGTCCTCGGGCGGCCCGTAGTAGGCGATCCGGCCGCCGGGCGCGAGGACCAGGAGGCGGTCGCAGACGTCGAGGCTGAGGACGCTGTGGGTGACGACGATGACGGTACGGCCGTCGTCCGCCAGCCCCCGGAGCATGTGCATGACCGAGCGGTCCATGCCGGGGTCGAGTCCCGAGGTGGGTTCGTCGAGGAAGAGCAGGGAGGGTTTCGTGAGCAGTTCCAGGGCGACGCTGACCCGCTTGCGCTGACCGCCGGAGAGGCTGTGCACGGGCTGTCCGGCGCGCTGTTCGAGGCCGAGTTCGCGGATGACCTCGTCGACCCTGGCCTGTCGTTCGGCCTTCGCGGTGTCCTGCGGGAAGCGCAGTTCGGCGGCGTAGGACAGGGCGGCGCGGACGGTGAGCTGGGCGTGCAGGATGTCGTCCTGCGGGACCAGGCCGATGCGCTGGCGCAGTTCGGCGTAGTCGCGGTAGAGGTCGCGGCCGTCGTAGACGACGGTGCCGTGGTCGGCGGGCCGCTGGCCGGTGAGCGCGTTCAGGAGGGTGGACTTCCCGGCGCCGCTGGGTCCGACGACGGCGAGCAGGCACTTCTCCCCCACCGGGAAGGAGACGTCGTCGAGGAGGGTCTTGCGGCCGCGGTCGACGGCGACGGTGAGGTCCTGCACCTCCAGGGAGACCTCGCCGGTGTCGACGTACTCCTGGAGCTCGTCGCCGACCAGGCAGAACGCCGAGTGCCCGATGCCGATGACGTCGCCCGGGCCCACCGGGGCGGAGGTGATCGCGCCGCCGTTGAGGTAGGTGCCGTTGTGGCTGCCGAGGTCGGCGATCTCGTGGCCGCCGTCGGGCAGGGCGCGCAGCTCGGCGTGGTGGCGGGAGACGACGAGGTCGTCGAGGACGAGGTCGTTGTCGGGGGCGCGGCCGATGCGGACCGTACGGGCGGGTACCGGGCGCACGGTGGTCGGCTGCCGGAAGGTGCCGGTGAGCGCGGGCATCGACACGGCCGAGGGGCGTTCCGGGGCGGGCCGGGGGCGGTCCAGGAGGACGGCGCGGGGGCCGTCGGCGATGTTGCCGAAGCGGATCTCGGTGCCGGGGCCGACGTCCCGGGCGCGGATGCGTCGGCCGTCGGCGTAGGTGCCGTTGGTGCTGCCCTCGTCCTGGAGGGTCCAGTGGTCGCCGGCGGGATGCAGGACGGCGTGGTGCCAGGAGACCCGGGCGTCGTCGAGGACGACATCGCTGAGGGGGTCGCGGCCCACGTGGTAGTCGCGGCCGGGAGTCATCACCGTGGAGCCCGACTCGGTCTCCAGCACGAGTACGGGCGCTGTCGGTGCCAGAGGCCTATCCGCCATGTCTGAATTCTACCGATTCACCCGATCGCGCGCCTGGCGCGGGGGCTCAACCGACGGGGGCGAACAGGGATTGACCGGTGCGCTGCATCCGCAGGGCGTCGATGGACTCGGCGAGCAGTTCGTACTCGGTGGTCTCGTCGCTGATGGCGATACGGACCAGCCGGCCGGCGGCCAACTGCTCGGCGACCAGCTCCTGCCGGCCGGAGTCGCCGCACCAGGCTCGCAGCACGGCGGGCACGTCGGGGACGGTCTCGGCGACGGGGACGAGGGCGCTCGGGGGGAAGTGCTCGGCATCGGGACGCGGGTCTAATCGCTCGGCGATCCAGGAGGCGCGGTCCCTCAGCCACCACAGGGCGAGCGCCAGCGTGGGCGCCCGGTAGGTGCCGAGCGGGACTCCGATACGCCGGCCGCCGCAGGTGCCGTACGCCGTGACATGGCACAGGAATTCGTCGTGCACGTCTCACTCCCCCGTGGTGCTTTCGCCTCTCGGCGGGGCCTAGCTTCCGTGCGGCTCGGTGCTGTGCGGTGTGTTTCGGTGCTGTGCGGGTCGGTGCCGTGCGTGAGGGGAACCTCGCTCCGCGTGAAGTGCCCGCTGCTTTTGAGTATGTTCACTACTGAATCACTGTCACCATGACTTTCCGGCCAGTCTCCTGGCATATTCACCGAGATCGTTGGCCGAAAGCAGAGGGCGCGACGGGCCCCGGGAGCCCGCCGCCGGCCCCGGAGACACGAAGGTGCCCGGGGCGACGGTCCGCGCCCCGGGCACCTCGGCGTCCGCTTCCGCTCAGCCCTTGGCGGCCTCGTCGATCCGGGCCAGTTCCTCGGCGTCGAAGTCGAGGTTGCGAATCGCGGCCACACTGTCCTCCAGCTGCTGCGGGCTGCTCGCGCCGACCAGCGCCGAGGTCACCCGGCCGCCGCGCAGCACCCAGGCCAGCGCCATCTGGGCCAGCGACTGGCCGCGGGACTTCGCCAGGTCGTTCAGCGTCCGCAGCCGCGCGACCAGGTCCTCGGTGAGCGCGTCGGAGTTCAGGAACGGGCTGTCGCTCGCGGCCCGGGAGCCCTCGGGGATGCCGTCCAGGTAGCGGCCCGTCAGCAGGCCCTGCTCCAGCGGGGAGTAGGCGATGGAGCCGACCTGGAGCTCGTCCAGCGCGTCCAGCAGGCCCTCGTCCTCGGGACGCCGGTCGAGCAGGGAGTAGCGCGGCTGGTGGATCAGGAGCGGGGTGCCCAGCTCACCGAGGATGCGGGCCGCCTCCCGGGTCTGCTCCGCCGAGTAGTTCGAGACGCCGACGTAGAGCGCCTTGCCCTGCTGGACGGCCGAGTGCAGCGCACCCATCGTCTCCTCCAGCGGAGTCTCAGGGTCCGGGCGGTGCGAGTAGAAGACGTCGACGTAGTCCAGGCCCATCCGCTTCAGGCTCTGGTCGAGGGAGGACAGCAGGTACTTGCGGGAGCCCCACTCGCCGTACGGGCCGGGCCACATCAGGTATCCGGCCTTGGTGGAGATGACGAGTTCGTCGCGGTGCGCGGCGAAATCGGCCTTCAGCGCCTCGCCCAGCGCCGACTCGGCGGCCCCGGGCGGCGGGCCGTAGTTGTTGGCCAGGTCGAAGTGGGTGACGCCGAGGTCGAAGGCGCGGCGCAGGATCGCGCGCTGGGTCTGCACCGGGCGGTCCGGGCCGAAGTTGTGCCACAGGCCGAGCGACAGCGCGGGAAGTTTCAGGCCGCTGCGTCCGGTGCGCCGGTAGGGCATGTCCGCGTAGCGGTCGGGGTGCGGGGTGTACAACGCGACTCCAGAGGGGTGGGCACGGGGGGACGGATTCCCTGAGAACCACCGCCCACTCTTTCGTGACCTGTGGGCATCGGTCCAACAGGAGAATCCGATGGAATTCAGCGGATACGCTTCTCAGTCATGGAACTGCGCCATCTCCAGCACTTCGTCGCGGTCGCCGAGGACCAGCATTTCACCCGGGCCGCCGAACGGCTCATGGTCTCCCAGTCGGGCCTGTCGGCGTCGATCCGCTCCCTGGAGCGGGAACTGCAGACCCCGCTGTTCGTCCGTACGACGCGCAGCGTGACCCTCACCCCGGCCGGGCGGGCCCTGCTCGGCGAGGCGGAGCGCATCCTGGCGCAGGTGCGCTCGGCGCACGAGGCGGTCGCCGCGGTCCAGGGCGTGCTGCGCGGCATGCTGGCGGTGGGGTCCGAGCAGTGCATCGCGGGGGTCCAGGTGGCGGCGCTGCTGGCGACCTTCCGGCGTCGGCATCCGGACGTCGAGATCTGTCTGCGCCAGGCCGGGTCGGGGGCGCTCGCCGAGGAGGTCGCGGCCGGACGCCTCGACCTGGCCTTCGCGGTGCGCACGGCCGAGGAGGACGTCGAGCAGCTGCGGGCCATACCGCTCACCAGCGAGCCGATGACCGTGCTGTGCCATCCCAGCCACCGGCTCGCCCGCGCCGGGGCGGCCGTCACCCCGGAGGAGCTGGGCGGCGAGGTGTTCGTCGACTTCCACCCGGACTGGGGACCGCGCCGCACCACGGACGCGGCGTTCGCCGCCGCGGGCGTACGGCGCAGGGTCGCCCTGGAGGTGAACGACGTGCACAGCCTGCTGGACCTGGTGGACGAGAACCTCGGCGTCGCCGTCGTACCGCGCCACTTCCGGCACAAGCGGCCCTCACTGACCGCGCTGCCGGTCAAGGGCACCGGCGAGCGGGTCTACGAGACGGTCGCCCTGCTGCCGTCCCCGCAGGCCACCAGCCCGGCGGCGCGGGCTCTGATGGAACTCCTCGACACCCCGGGCGCGTGAGGCACCTACAGCCCGGGCGCGTGACGCACGGCTTTGCGCCATGGTGGTGGCATGCATGCCAAGGACATCCTCATCGAGGGCTTCAGCCGTATCCGGGAAGAGGTCCACGCCGCCGTCGAGGGCCTCGGCCCCGACGCGCTGCACGCCCGGCCCGGCCCGGACGCCAACTCCATCGCCTGGCTGGTCTGGCATCTCACCCGGGTCCAGGACGACCATGTCGCCGACGCCTTCGGGCTCGACCAGATCTGGCTCGGCCAGGGCTTCGAGAAGACCTTCGACCTCGGGCTGCCCGGCCGTGACATCGGGTACGGGCACACCTCGGCGCAGGTCGCCGAGGTGCGGGTGGCCTCGGGCGACCTGCTGACCCGGTACTACGACGCCGTGCACGAGCAGACCCTCGGCGCGCTCGGCGCACTGGCGGCCGAGGACCTGGAGCGCGTCGTCGACGAGCGCTGGGACCCGCCGGTCACCCTCGGGGTGAGGCTGGTCAGCGTCCTGTCCGACGATCTTCAGCACGTCGGACAGGCCGCCTACGTCCGCGGGCTCCTTCAGAGCGCGTAGCCGGGCAGGACGACGTCCTCGATGAGGGCCTTGCGCTCGTCGAACGGGATGAAGGCGCTCTTCAGGGCGTTCACCGTGACCGTGCGCAGGTCCTCGCGCGTCCAGCCGGCCTCCGCGACCAGCAGGGACATCTCGCGGGTCATCGTCGTACCGGAGACCAGCCGGTTGTCGGTGTTGAGGGTGACCCGGAAGCCGAGGTCCTTCAGCGCGGTGATGGGGTGCTCGGCTATCGAGGTGGCCGCGCCGGTCTGGAGGTTGGAGGTCGGGCACATCTCCAGGGCGATCCGGCGGTCGCGGACCCAGCCCGCGAGCCGGCCGAGCTTGCCGGAGGCGAGGTCGGGGATGTCGTCGGTGATGCGGACGCCGTGGCCGATGCGCTGGGCTCCGCAGATCTGGAGCGCCTGGTGGATGCTGGACAGGCCGTCGGCCTCGCCCGCGTGGATGGTGAACGGCACGTTCTCGCGGCGCAGGTGCTCGAAGGCGGCGAGGTGGTCCGCGGCGGGGAAGCCCGCCTCGGCGCCGGCGATGTCGAAGCCGACGACACCGGCGTCCCGGAAGGCGACGGCCAGGTCGGCGGCCTCGCGCACCCGGTCGAACATCCGCATGCCGCACAGCAGGGTGCCGACCCGGACGGGGGTGCCCGCCGCGGCCGCCTTCGCCATACCGGCCGCCAGGCCCTCCTGGACGGTCTCGACGACCTCGGCGAGCGCGAGGCCGCCGGCGGTGTTCAGCTCGGGCGCGTAGCGCACCTCGGCGTACACGACGCCGTCCGCCGCCAGGTCCAGCACGTACTCCTCGGCGGTGCGCAGCAGGCCCTCGCGGGTCTGCATCACGGCGAGGGTGTGCTCGAAGGTGGCGATGTAGCGGACCAGGTCCCCGGAGTTGGCGGCCTCGAAGTACCAGGCGGCCAGCTCGTCCGGGTCGGTGGTGGGCAGGGTGTGGCCGACGGACTCGGCCAGCTCCACGACGGTGGCGGGGCGCAGGCCGCCGTCGAGGTGGTCGTGGAGGACGGCCTTGGGGAGGCTGCGGATCACATCGACATTGAGGTCTACGCGCGTAGCGGTCATGGTGTGTCTTTCCTTGGGCGGGCGGTTCGAAGGGGTGGCTCGAAGCGGCGGGACGGGGAGGCCGGAGCGGTCGCCCGGAGGCGGCCCGGCGCGCCGCCGGAGGGCTTGGTCGACCTGGGTGCGGGTCAGTCGGCCGGCTGGAGCAGGTCCCAGCGGTTGCCGTACAGGTCCTGGAAGACGGCGACCGAGCCGTAGGGCTCGTGGCGCGGTTCCTCCAGGAAGGTCACGCCCGCGGCGAGCATCCGGGCGTGGTCGCCGGCGAAGTCCCCGGTGTGCAGGAAGAAGCCGACGCGGCCGCCGGTCTGGTCACCGACCCTGGCCCCCTGGGCCTCACCCTTGGCGCGGGCCAGCAGCAGCCCGGTGCCCTGATCGCCGGGCGCCACGACGACCCAGCGGGAGCCGTCCGGGCGCGGGGCGTCCTCGACGAGCCGGAACCCGAGGGCCTCGGTGTAGAAGCGGATCGCCTCGTCGTAGTCGTCGACGACGAGGGTGACCAGGGCGATGCGACTCATCGGAACCTTTCGGACGTGCGATTGACGGGAGAGGTTATACGTAAAACCTACGCGGCGCCAGTGCCGGGCGGCGCGGGGCTCGTCCCGGAGATGTAGGACCGCGGCCCGAGGTGCCGGGGCGGCGTGATCGCTAGCGTCGGCGGCATGACGAGTTCACCCGTGCCCCGCCCGCCCGAACAGCGCCGGCTCGATGTGCTGGACCGGCTGGAGAAGGAGATCGACATCTGGGTGGCCACCGCGGACCCCGAGGGGGTGCCGTGCCTGGTGGCGCTCTGGTTCGTCTGGGACGGCGAGGCGCTGTGGCTGGCGACCCGGCCCACCAACCCCACCGGCCGCAATCTGCGCACCGGCGGACGCACCCGGCTCGCCTTCGGCGACACCCGGGACGTGGTCCTGATCGACGGGACCGTCGAGACGTTCACGGCCGAGGAGGTACCGGCCCCGGCGGCGGAGGCGTTCACGGCGAAGACGGGCTGGGATCCGCGCGGGGAGCGTGCGCCGTACGCGTTCTACCGGGTGCGCCCCGAGGCGGTGCAGGCGTGGCACGAGGTCCGCGAACTGCCGCGCCGGCACCTGATGCGGGACGGGGCCTGGCTCGTCTAGCGGGGTCGAGTACTTGGCCGCCCCCGCGCCATCGACTTCCCCCCAAGGTGTTACCTGAGAGTAACTCCGGATGGTTTGATATGCGGCGCCACTCAACCCCCTTACCCCACAGGGAGATCCAGTGACGCTTTCCGCACAGCGCCGTGCGCAGGGGTCGGCCGTGCTCGTCCTCGCCCTCACGGTCACCGGCCTGACCGGCGCGACACCCACCGCGTCGGCGGCCGAACAGACGCCCGGGCTGAAGGTGTTGTCGTACAACGTCTTCCTCTTCAGCAAGACCCTCTACCCCAACTGGGGCCAGGACCACCGGGCCACCGAGATCGCGAAGGCCCCGTTCGTGCGGGGCAACGACGTCGTGGTGCTCCAGGAGATGTTCGACAACTCCTCCTCCGATGCGCTGAGGAGCGCCGTCGCGGGCGAGTACCCGTACCAGACCTCGGTGGTCGGCCGCTCCAGGTCCGGCTGGGACGCGACGGGCGGCGCGTACTCGGCGACGACTCCGGAGGACGGCGGTGTGACGGTCCTCAGCAAGTGGCCGATCCTGCGCAAGGAGCAGTACGTCTTCAAGGACGCCTGCGGCGCCGACTGGTGGTCGAACAAGGGCTTCGCGTACGTCGTGCTGAACGTCGGCGGCACCAGGGTGCATGTGGTCGGCACCCACGCGCAGTCGACGGACCCGGGGTGCGCCGCCGGCGAGGCGGCGGCGGTGCGCGGCAAGCAGTTCAGGGCGATCGACGCGTTCCTGGACGCCAGGAACATCCCCGCCGGCGAACAGGTGCTGGTGGCCGGTGACTTCAACGTCGACTCGCGCACCGCGGAGTACGGCTCCATGCTCGCCGACGGCGGCCTGGTCGGCGCGGACGCGCGCACCGGGCACCCGTACTCCTTCGACACGCGGGACAACTCCATAGCGCGCGACCGCTACCCCGACGACCCGCGCGAGGACCTGGACCACGTCCTCCACCGCGCCGGTCACGCCCGTCCGGCGGTGTGGAAGAACGACGTCGTCAAGGAGGAGAGCGCGCCCTGGACGGTGTCGAGCTGGGGCACCGAGTACACGTACACCAACCTGTCCGACCACTACCCGGTGACCGCCTCGGCGGGCTGACGGGCCGGCCGGGGAGCGGGCGCGCGGTTCAGCGCCGCGACCACTCCCCGGCGAGGAGCTCGTAGGAGCGCACTCGGGCGGTGTGGTCGTGGGTCATCGTGGTGATGAGCAACTCGTCGGCGCCCGTGGCCTCCTGGAGTTGTTCGAGCTGGTCGGCGACGCGGGCGGGGGAGCCCACGAACTGGGTGTCGAGGCGGTCCCGGACCAGGGTCCGGTCCGCCTCGGTCCACTCGTGGGCGCGGGCCTCCTTCAGGGTGGGGTACTCGATGGCGCCCTCGGCCGAGCGGATGCTGCGGACCCACGGTCCGTACCCCTCGGCGAGTTCCCGGGCCGTCGCGTCGTCCTCGGCGACCACGACGTCCGCCGAGACGCTCACATAGGGCGTGTCCAGGACGTCGGAGGGCCGGAAGTGTGCGCGGTAGCCGTCCACGGCCTCCAGGACGGTGGCGGGGCTGACGTGGTAGTTCGCGGCGAAGCGCAGGCCCCGGGCGCCGGCCGTCTCGGCGCTCTGGCCGCCGCTGCTGCCGAGGATCCACACCTCGACCCGGGCGCCCTCCCCCGGTACGGCGTGCGCCTCGACGCCCTCCGGGGAGCGGTAGGTCCCGGCGAGCAGGGCGAGGAGGTCGTCGATCTGCTCGGCGTAGTCCTGGGACTCGGCGTGGGGCAGGGTCAGGAGCTTGCGCTGGAGGGCGATCCGGGGTGAGCCGAGCAGGGGCGTGAAATCGAAGCGGGGCGGAATGAGGAGGCCGTTCGTGGGGCGGCGGGGCTCGGCCGTCGGTTCTCCCGGCGGGCGGCCGCCGGAGCGGCCGAGGCCGAGGTCGAGGCGGCCGGGGTGGAGCGCGTCGATCAGGCCGAACTCCTCGACGGTGGACAGGGCGGTGCGGTGGCCGAGCTGGACGGCTCCCGAGCCGAGGCGGATGGTGGAGGTCGCGGCGGCGGTGAGGGCGATCACGACGGCGGGGGACGTGCCGGCCACCCCGGGGTTGAGGTGGTGCTCGGCGAACCAGTGGCGGACGTAGCCGAATCGTTCCGCCTGGCGGGCGAGGTCGATCGAGTTGCGCAGGGCCTGGGCGGCGGTGGCGCCGGACGGGACGGGCACCAGGTCCAGGACGCCGAGGGGGATGGCTGACACGGCTGGTCTCCTCAGAGGTCGGCGGGCGGGGTCACGAGGCGGCGCGCGGGGCGCGGGCCCCGTCCGGGTGGGCGAGGCCGAGGTGGTGGCGGAGGGTGGGGCCCTCGTACTCGGTGCGGAAGACACCCTTTTCCTGGAGGAGCGGTACGACCCGGTCGGCGAAGTCGTCGAGGCCGCCGGGGGTGAGGTGCGGGACGAGGATGAAGCCGTCGCAGGCGTCGGCCTGGACGAGGTCGTCGAGGGCGGTGGCGATCGTGTGCGGGGAGCCGATGAAGTTCTGCCGGTTCCCGGTCTCGATGACGAGGTCGCGGATGGACCAGCCGTTGGCCTCGGCCCGCTCGCGCCATTCCCGGGCGGTGGCCTGCGGGTCGCGGTACATGCGCACCTGGGCCCGGCCGCGGGCGACGGTGTGCTCGCCGGGCAGGGGGTCCACGTCGGGGAGCGGGCCGTCGGGGTCGTAGCCGGACAGGTCGCGGTTCCAGACCCACTCCAGGTGCTTGAGGGCGGTGGCCCCGCTGACCTGGCTGCGGCGGACCTCGCGGGCGAGCTCGCGGGCCTCGGCGTCGGTGTCGCCGAGGACGAAGGTGGCGGCGGGCAGGATCAGCAGGTCGTCGCGGTGGCGGCCGTAGCGGGCGAGGCGGTCCTTGACGTCGGTGTAGAAGGCGCGGCCCTCGGTGAGGGTCGCGTAGCGGCTGAAGATGGCGTCGGCGCCGGCGGCGGCGAACTCGCGGCCCTCGTCGGAGTCGCCGGCCTGGAAGATCACCGGGCGGCCCTGCGGTGAGCGCGGGACGTTGAACCGGCCGTGGATGTCGAAGTGTGTGCCGCTGTGGACGAAGGAACCGGCCTTGGCGTCGCGCAGGAAGGTGCCGGTGGCCGTGTCGGCGAGGATCTCGTCGCCGGTCCAGGAGTCGAAGAGTTCGTTGGCGGTGGCGAGGAACTCCCGTGCGCGCGAGTAGCGTTCGCGCTGCGGGAGGAAGCCGCCGCGGCGGAAGTTCTCGCCGGTGAAGGCGTCCCAGGAGGTCACCACGTTCCAGGCGGCGCGGCCGCCGGAGAGGTGGTCGAGGGTGGCGAACTGACGGGCCACCTCGTAGGGCTCGTTGAAGGTGGAGTTGATGGTGCCGGTCAGGCCGAGGTGTTCGGTGACGGCGGCGAGCGCGGCCAGCACGGTGAAGGTGTCGGGGCGGCCGACGACGTCCAAGTCGTAGATCTCACCGCCCTGTTCGCGCAGCCGGAGTCCTTCGGCGAGGAAGAGGAAGTCGAACCGGGCGCGTTCGGCGGTCCGCGCGAAGTGGGCGAAGGAGTCGAACTCGATGTGGCTGCCGGCCGCGGGGTCGCTCCAGACGGTGGTGTTGTTGACGCCGGGGAAGTGCGCGGCGAGGTGGATCTGCTTGCGGCGGTCGGTCATCTCGGGGCTTCCCTCTCAGGCGGCGTAGCGGTTGGCGGGGCGGGCCAGGCCCAGCAGGCCGCGCAGGGTGTCGGCCTCGTAGGCCCGGCGGAAGGCCCCGCGGCGCTGGAGTTCGGGGACCAGTCGCCGGGTGATGGCGGGCAGGTCGTGGCCAAGGACGGCGGGCCTGAGCCGGAAGCCGGTGAGGCCGGTCCGCCGCAACTCGATGAGCAGGTCGGCGAGTTGGGCGGGGGTGCCGGCGAACACGCGGGCGTCGCTGGTGTACGGCTCACCGGCGAGGGCGTCGAGCCGGTCCAGGCGGGTGCGGGCGGTACGGGCGTCGTCGTCGAGGAGGACGACGAGATCGGCGAAGACGTGCAGGGGCTGTCCGGAGCGGCCGGCGGCGCTCTGCTCGGCGCGGATCTCGGCGACGACGGCCCGTGCCTGCTCGGCGTCGTGCGGGGTGACGTAGCCGATGTCGGCCTGGCGGGCCACCAGCCGGTAGGGCACGGTCTGGTGGGCCAGGGCGGTCACCGGCGGCTGGCCCTGGGGCGGGCGCGGGGTGATGGAGGGGCCCTTGACGCTGAAGCGGCGGCCCTGGAAGTCGATGTAGTGGAGCTTGTCGCGGTCGATGAAGCGGCCGGTGCGGGCGTCGCGGATCTCGGCGTCGTCCTCCCAGCTGTCCCAGAGCCGGCGGACCACCTCTACGTAGTCGGCGGCCTCGTCGAAGAGGTCGGTGACGACGCCTTGGGCGGCCGGGCTGTCGTAGGCGTCGATGCGGTCGATCGTGCGGCGGCCGAAGTGGGCGGCCTCGTTGGGGCGGGCGGTGATCTGTACGCGCAGGCCGGCCCGGCCCCGGCTGACGTAGTCGAGGGTGGCGATGGCCTTGGAGAGGTGGAAGGGCTCGGTGTGGGTGGCGACCACCGTCGGGACCAGGCCGATGCGGCTGGTCAGCGGGGCGACGCGGGCCGCGACGAGGACGGCGTCGAGGCGGCCCCGGACCTGGTCGGTGCGGTCGTCGGGGTCGAGGAAGTGCGAGGACTGCGGGCCCAGGCCGTCCTCGAAGGTGACGAAGTCGAGCAGTCCGCGCTCCGCCTCCACGACCAGGTCGGCCCAGTGGCCGGCGGTGAACAGGTCGCGGGGGCGGGCCGCGGGGTCGCGCCAGGAGGCGGGGTGCCAGCCGGTGCCGTCGAGGGCCACGGCGAGGTGCAGGGGGGCAGGAGGTGCTGAGGGCGTCGGGGACACTGGGTGGTGCCTTCCTGGGGTGTGGGTGGGGTCACCGGCCCGCGTGGGTCGCCCAGTCGAGGATCTGGACGGCCGCTCCCGCGGCTTCCAGCCCCTGGCAGTGGGCGTGGTGGCGGCGGGCGATGCCGTCGAGGTCGAGGTGGGTGCCGAAGGCCGGGTGGGCGGCGAAGCGGCGGGCGTAGGCCCACAGGGCGGGTTGTTCGGTGACGCGGTGTACCGCCGAGGCGTCCAGGTGGTGCCGGTGCACGGTGTCGAGGCGCAGCAGGGTGACCCACAACTCGACGTCGGCGGCGGTGAGTTGTTCGCGGAGCATGTACTCGCGGTCCTCCAGCCAGCGCTCCAGTGCCTGGAGGGTGTCCACCAACCGGTCGGCCGCCGCGGCCCGTTCGGCCGGGTCGACGTCGGCGGAACCGGCGAGCTGGGCGGCTTCCTCGATGGTCACCGCGCACAGCTGCTCGACGGCGTCGATCTCCGACTCGGTCCCGCACGGCCGCAGTTGGGGTCCGTTGGCGGCGAAGTGCAGGGCCAGGTCGCGGGCGATGCCGGGGGCGTGGGTGCTGACGATCCGCCCGGACCAGTCGTCGCTGAGGACCGGGGCGTGGGCGGGGCCGGTGTAGCGGTGGGCGCTGGCGTCGTAGAGCGGGCGCAGGCCGGTGTAGCCGCCGTCGGGACAGTCGGGGACGGCGGGCAGGTGGACGGCGGGGCAGGTGTCGTCCAGGCGCAGGAGGCTGTGGGTGATGGCGATGCGGAGTCCGTCGGGGCAGGCGGTGTTGAGGTGGAGCCGGTAGCGGCGGGGCACCGCGTAGTGACCGCTGCGGGCGTCGAGGCCGATACGGCCGTGGAAGGCGGGGGCGGGCCGCGCGGACGAGTGGCGGGTGAACGGGGTCACGGACATGACTCTCCCCAGGACGAAGGGCTTCGGGCGGGTGCGGGGGCCGGGGCGCGAGGCCGTGGGGCGATGCCCGTCGGCGGCGCGTGGTGGGGCGGTGCGGGGCCCTGTTACCCGAGGGGACCGATCGCGCTGCACACGCGCTGCAGGTCGATGTGACGGCGGGAGGTCAGAAGAGGGGACGCCGACGCGGCACCGCGGGCGCGGCGGGTGACCGGCTCAAGGCGTCCCATGTTTCCCTACCTGTTCACTAGGATTCCCGTTCGGAGTGTCCGTCCGGCGCGGGCCGGCGTCAAGAGGGCGTCGTCGAGGAGGCGTCGCCCGGAGGGCGTCGCCGATCGGGCGTGGTCACACCGCCGCGCCGGTAAAGGGCACGCGGGCCGGGCCGTCGGCGCCCGCCCGGGCGGGCCTGCTCCACAGTCCGCGTGCCGCGAGCCGCGGCAGCACGCCCTCGCCGAACCAGTACGCCTCCTCCAGGTGCGGGTAGCCGGAGAGCACGAACTCGTCGATGCCGAGCCGGTGGTACTCGACGATCCGCTCGGCGACGTCGTCGTGGCTGCCGACCAGCGCGGTGCCCGCGCCGCCGCGGACCAGGCCGATGCCGGCCCACAGGTTCGGCGCTATCTCCAGGTCGTCGCGGCTGCCGCCGTGCAGGTCGAGCATGCGCCGCTGCCCCTCGGACTCACTGCGCGCGAGTCCCGCCTGGACGGCCCGGACCGTCTCCGGGTCGAAGCCGTCCACCAGCCGCCGCGCCTCGGCCCAGGCGTCCTCGGCGGTGTCCCGGGTGATGACGTGCAGCCGGATGCCGAAGCGGGGGGAACGGCCCTCGCGTGCGGCCAGTTCACGGACCCGGGCGATCTTCGCGGCGACCTGGGCGGGCGGCTCGCCCCAGGTCAGATACACGTCGGCGTGCCGTGCCGCGATCCGTCCGGCGGCCGGCGAGGAACCGCCGAAGTACACCTCGGGGACGGGGTCGGGCACCCGCGCCAGCTTCGCGCCCTCCACCCGCAGATGCTCACCGCGCAGGTCGACGCTCTTGCCGTCCCACAACTGTCGTACGACGTCGAGGAACTCGCCGGTGCGACGGTACCGGTCGTCCTTGTCGAGGAAGTCGCCGTAGGCCCGCTGCTCCTGGCTCTCGCCGCCGGTGACGACGTTGAGCAGCAGCCGTCCGCCGGTCTGCCGCTGGAACGTCGACGCCATCTGCGCGGCGAGGGTCGGCGACAGCAGACCGGGCCGGAAGGCGACCAGGAACTTCAGCCGCTCGGTCTGCTGACTCACCATCGCGGTGGTCAGCCACGCGTCCTCGCACCAGGCGCCGGTGGGGGTGAGCGCGCCGGTGAAGCCGAGGTCCTCCGCGGCGCGGGCGATCTGGCCGAGGTAGGCGACCGTCGGCGGCCGGTCCCGTCCGGTGCTGGTGGCGGGGGTGCCGTGGCCGCCGCCGACGACATCACGGCTGTCGCCGTTGGTGGGCAGGAACCAGTGGAACGTGAGGGTCACGGGGGCTCCGATCGTGGTGGTGCGATGGCTCAACCGGCCTCGGTGGGACGGCGGATGAGCCGGTGGCGGGGCGGCGGTCGGCGGTCGGGCGGGGGACGAGCCCGACGGCGGTCGGGCGGTGGATGAGTCGGCGTCGGCGGCGGGCCGCTCGGCTCAGCTCGCCGCGGCGAGCAGCGTCGTACGGCCGCCGAGGGCGAGCGAGAACTGGTCGGTGACCTGGGCGAGGGCTTCGGCGGAGCCCGGGGCGACGGTGAGCGTGCCGTCTTCGGCGACGGTGATGTCCTTGTCGAGGGTGAACCAGCCCGGGGTGATGTGGGAGGGGCCCATGGAGTTCAGGACGGGGCGCAGGGCGTAGTCGATGGCCAGGACGTGGGCGGTGGTGCCGCCGGTGGCCAGGGGCAGGACGGTCTTGCCCGCCAGGGCGTACTGCGGGAGCAGGTCGAGCAGGGCCTTGAGCAGGCCGGAGTAGGCGGCCTTGTAGACCGGGGTGCCGATCACGACGCCGTCGGCGCGGTCGAACAGGGCGGTGGCCTCGACGATCGCGGGGTGGCGGAAATCGGCGCCGAGGAGCGCCTCGGCGGGCAGGGTGCGCACGTCGAGGGGGATCACCTCGTGGCCCTGGGCCCTGAGGCGGCCGTCGAGGTGGCGCAGCAGGCGGGCGGTGCGGGAGGTGGCGGAGGGGCTTCCGGAGACGGACAGGACGGTGGCCATGGCGGACCTTTCGGGGAGCGTGGGTCAGGAGGCGGTCTTGGGCAGGCCGGGCGGGTTGATCTCCGAGTCGGTGATGGCCTCGTCGGACAGGCCCCAGCGCTTGAGGACCTTGGCGTAGGTGCCGTTGTCGACGATCTCGTCGAGCGCGGCGGCGAGGGGTTCGACGAGCCCGCTGTCCTTCTTGGTGGTGGCCGCGATGAGGCCCTGGAGGGTGGCTCCGGCACCGGAGTAGGTGCCGACGACCTCGGTCTTGCCGGTGGAGGCGGCGTGGTAGGCGGCGGTCGGGTTGGGGCCGAGGTAGACGTCGATCCGGCCGGACTGGAGGGCCAGATAGGTGTCGCTCTCGTTCTGGTAGTACTTGATGTCGACCGGCTCGCGGCCCGCCTTCTCGTTCTCCTCGCTCCACTCCACCAGCAGCTTCTCCTGGTTGGTGCCGCTGCTGACGGCCACGGTCAGGCCGGCCACGTCCTCGGGCCCGGTGATCTTCAGACCGCTGTCCTTCTTGGCCTCGAAGCCGAGGTTGTCCTCGCGGTAGGTGGCGAAGTCGTACTTCTCCTTGCGCTCCTCGGTGACCGTGATGTTGCTGAAGCCGACGTCGTACTTGGCGCTGTCCAGGCCGACGAAGATGTTCTCCCAGGAGACGGGGTTGATGCGCAGCTTCAGTCCGAGGACGTCGGCGACCAGGGAGGCGATGTCGGGTTCGACGCCGATGACGGTCTTGTTGTCGGTGGCGAAGAAGGTCAGCGGCGCGGCGGAGCCGGAGGAGTCGACGACCTCCAGGGTGCCTCTCTCGCGGATCTCGGCGGGGACCTGCGCGGCTATCGACTCCACCTTCTCGGTGGTGATCCGGTTCTGGTCGGGGCTGAGGTTGATCTTCGTGGTGTCGCCGTTCGCGCCGGCCACCTCGGCCGTCGCCGCGTCGTCCGGGTTGCCGCAGGCGGACAGGACGACGGCGGCGGCGAGTCCCAGGACGGCGGCGGCGGTGCGGCGGGCGGTCGGGGCGTGCATGGCTGTACTCCTTGTGCGAGGGGATGGTGCGGGGACGTGAGGGGTCACAGGACCTTGGAGAGGAAGGCGCGGGTGCGTTCGTGGTGCGGGGCGTCCAGGACGGCCGTGGGCGGCCCTTGTTCCACGACGACGCCGTCGTCCATGAACACCACGGTGTCGGCGACCTCGCGGGCGAAGCCGATCTCGTGCGTCACGACGATCATGGTGGTTCCGGTGCGGGCCAAGTCCTTGATGACGTCCAGGACTTCGCCGACGAGTTCGGGGTCGAGGGCGGAGGTGGGTTCGTCGAAGAGCAGCACCTTGGGTTCCAGGGCGAGGGCGCGGGCGATGGCCACCCGCTGTTGCTGCCCGCCCGAGAGCTGGCGCGGGTAGGCGTCGGCCTTGTCGGCGAGTCCGACCCGGTCCAGCAGTCGGCGGGCGCTCTCCTCGGCGCGGGCGCGCGGGCGGCGCAGCGCGGAGACGGGGGCCTCGACGAGGTTCTCCAGCACGGTCAGGTGCGGGAAGAGGTTGAAGTTCTGGAAGACGAACCCGATCCCGGTGCGCTGCTTGAGCACGTCCCGTTCCTTGAGTTCGTACAGCTTGTCGCCGAAGCGGCGGTAGCCGATCAGTTCGCCGTCGATGCTGATCCGGCCGCGGTCGACCTTCTCCAGATGGTTGATGGTGCGCAGCAGCGTGGACTTGCCGGATCCGGACGGGCCGAGGATCACGGTGACCTCGCCCGCGCGGACCTGCAGGTCGACCCCGCGCAGCACGGCCAGCGGGCCGAAGCTCTTGTGGACGCCGTTGACGTCGACCATGACGTCGTTCATGCCCTCTCCCCCGTCTTCCCCGGTGCCTTCTCCCCTGTCCTCTGCCGCGCCTTCTCCGTCGGGGTGCGCGGGCCCGGGGCCCGTCCGGCGGCCACGAAGCGCCGGAGGCGCTCCAGCGGGGTGGGCGGCGGGGTGCGGTTCGCGCCGCGGGCGAAGTGCCGCTCGACGTAGTACTGGACGATCGACAGCACCGAGGTGAGCACGACGTACCAGATGGTGGCGACGAGCAGCAGCGGGATGACCCGGCCGTTGCGGCCGTAGATCACCTGTACCTGGTAGAAGAGCTCGCCGATGGACATGACGTAGACCACCGAGGTGCCCTTGAGCAGGCCGATGACCTCGTTGCCGGCCGTGGGAAGGATGGCGCGCATGGCCTGGGGCAGCACGATGCGGCGGATCTGCCGGAGCCGGGGGATGCCGAGCGCGGCGGCGGCCTCCTGCTGGCCCTGGTCGACGGCGAGCACTCCGCCGCGCACGATCTCGGCGGCATAGGCGGCCTGGTGCAGGGTGAGTCCGATGACCGCGGCGCCGATGGTGCCGATCAGGCTGTTGCTGTCGACCGACCAGAACACCGGTCCGAAGGGAATGCCGACACCCAACTCCCGGTACAGGGCGCTGAGGTTGAACCAGAACACCAGCTGGACGATCATCGGGATGGACCGGAAGATCCAGACGTAGGTCCAGGCGACGGTCTGCAGGACCGGGCTGCGCGACAGCCTCATGAAGGCGATCACGGTGCCGAGCGCGAAGCCCAGCACGGTGGCGTACGCGGTGAGTTGGAGGGTCACCCACACCGCCCGCACGATCGTCTCGGAGACGAGGTACTCACCGACGACGTGCCATTCCCAGACGGGGTTGGTGACCAGCCCGTGGACGAACTGGGCGGCCAGCACGAGCACCGCGACGGCGGCGGCCCAGCGGGCGTGGTGGCGGGCGGGTACGACCTTCAACTCGGGTGCTCTGGTCGCGGGTTGGGTCAAGGTGTCGCTGCTCATGGGTCACCTGTGCTCGGGCGGGTGGATCCGCGGGGTGTCGATCGCGGGACGGCGCTTCACCGTGGGGCCCCTTCCAGGTGCTTCTCGAAGGGCAGTGGGCCGATCGACTCCGGGTCGGCGTCCGTGTCGAAGAGGGGCGTGTAGCCGGTGGCCAGGTACAGGCCGCGGGCCTCGGGCTGGCGCGGTCCGGTGGTGAGGAAGATCCGGCGGTACCCGCGGCCGGCCGCCTCGCGCTCCAGCTCGGCGACGACCCGGCGGGCCAGTCCGCGTCCGCGGTGGGCGGAGTGCGTCCAGATCCGCTTGAGTTCGGCGGTGGTGGTGTCGTACCGGCGGAAGGCGCCGCCCGCGACGGGCTCGCCGTGTTCGAGCAGCAGCAGGAGCACTCCGCCGTGGGCGGGGGTGAATTCCTCGTCGGGGTAGCGGGCGAGTTCGGCGTGGGCGTCCCTGCCGTAGCGGCTGGAGTACTCCTCGCCCAGTTCACGGATCAGCGGCTCGACCCGCGGGTCGGAGACCGAGACCTGAATGACCGTCAACTCGGGTGCGGAGGTCATGCGTTCACCACCGCAGATCCGCGGACGGCGTCGTACTCGGCGACATCGTCGGCGAGGAGTGCCACGGGCATGGCAAGGGGCCCTTTCGAAGGACATGCGTAGCCGGGCGAAGCCACAACGGCCCGGCGCGGGGGCATGGATGACTGACCGTCAGGGACGGGGACCGGTGTGACGACGTGGGGCGTCACCGAAGCGGCGGACGCCGCACACAGGAAGAGAGCTGGGCCCGCGAAAGGGGCACCGGGAAAGCCGGGGGCCGGTCAGACGGCCCGCTGCCGCGTCAGGCGCAACACGCCGCGGACCACACTCGACCGAAGTCGATGTGGTCGCGGGAGACCAGGCGCGGCTGAGGGTTCATGCAACCTATTGAGCAGGGCTTTTCGCTTCCCGTCAAGCGCCGCCCGGATGGCGGACCGCTGGACGGCACGGCCGCCGCGGCCACCCTTGAGAGCGCGTTCTCTACTTTCCCTATCGATTTACTAGGAAAGTCTTGACGCGGCTGTTCTCCGTGCTCAGGATGGTGACCATGCCCCACACACAGCAACGACTCGTACGTCGTCGGCACGTCGACTTCGGTCACGTCTTCAGTGCCGCCTGCTGTTCCGCGTAGGCACGCCTCGCGCGTCGCCGCTCCGCTCCTTCCCCGGGGGTCACCCCCTCCTCAGCTTTCCGAAGGGCGAACGCCATGACCACCGCACTTCCCGCACCGCTGCCCGACGTACGCCATCTGCGCCTGGTGGACGACCTCCCGCAGGACGCCGACGCCGGCCCCGACTCCCCGCCGCTCGTCGGCTACCTGGTGCTCGTGCCCGAGGGCACCGACCCCGCCGAGCTGTTCGCCCGGGCCGGGGTGCGCCCCGTCGCGACCCCCGTCACCCGACCGGAGGCGGACGCCGTACGCATCGACGCCGAGCGTCACGCCGCGTCCGTGGACGGCGTCGAACTCGACCTGACCTACCTGGAGTTCGCGCTGCTCGCCCATCTCGTCCAGCGCCCGCACCATGTGCACTCGCGGGAACGGCTGATGGCGGAGATCTGGGGCTACGACCACGTGGGCGACGGCCGCACCGTGGACGTCCACATCGCCCGGCTGCGCCGGAAGCTGGGCACGGCCCACCGGAACCGGATCGTGACCGTGCGCAGCGTGGGCTACAAGTTCGTACCCGGGCGCGCCGACGCCGAGACCGCACTGTGCGGCCGACCTTGAGGAGAGCCTTCCATGGGCGTCGCCCCTGCCCCGTCCGAGACAGAGCGCATCGAGCGCGCCGACCGCACGCACTGGCTGCGCGTCGCCCGTGAGACGGCGGACGACCTGGCCACGGACGCGGTGGCCCGGGAACAGGCGGGCAAGGCGCCCTTCGACGAGGTGTCCCGGCTGCGCGAGGCGGGCCTGCTGACGCTGCTCGTCCCGGCCGGACTCGGCGGAGGCGGCGCCGACTGGTCCACGGCCTGCGCGGTCGTCCGGGAGATCGCCGCCGCGGACGCGGCCGTGGCTCAACTCCTCGGCTCCCACTACGTCCTGAGCTGGACGCCCCGACTCCTCTCCGACCCGGCGTCCGCCGCGCGCACCGAGCGCCGGTCGGCGGCCGGACTGTGGTGCTGGGGCGGGGGTGTCGCCCGCCAGGAGCCGCGGCTGACGCTGACGCCGTCGGGGGACGGATTCCTGCTCGACGGCCGCCAGAGCTACGCCACCGGTGTGCTGGTCGCCGACCGGCTGGCCGTACGGGCGGTCCGCGCGGACACCGGCGAGCATCTCGCCGTGGTGGCCGACCCGGCCGGTCCGGGGGTGCGGATCGACGCCGACGCCGACCCCTTCGGCGGGCGGCTCGCGGCCGGCGGGAGCGTGGAGTTCGACGGTGCCCGGATCGACGCCGAGGAGGTGCTCGGCTCCCTCTCGGTCGACGACGACGTCCTGTCCCCTGCGGCGTCGCTGGCCGCGCCGCTGTGGCGGCTGATCTCGGTCCAGCTGCGCCTCGGCCTGGCGGAGGGCGTACTGGCCGAGGCCCGCGAGTACAACAGAACCGGTCACGCGCCCTGGCATCCGGAGTGGCCGGCCGGCTCCCCCCAGGACCCTCAGACCCTGGCGGCCTACGGCGAGTTGACCGTCCTCACCCGCTCCGCCTCCGCACTGGCCGGCGAGGCGCTCGGCGCGCTGGAGCACGGCCTGGGACGCGGCGCGGACCTCAGCTACGACGAATGCGCGGAGATCTCGGTCCTGGTGGCCGTCGCCGAAGCGGCCGCCGCGAAGGCCGCCCACGAGTCGACGTCCCGCGCCCTGGACATCATCGGCGTCCGCGCGGCCTCCGCCCGCCTGGGCCTGGACCGCTTCTGGCGCAACGCCCGCACCCACAGCCTGTACGAGCCGGTGTCGCACCGCCTCCGCGACGTCGGCGACTACTTCCTCAACGGGGCACACCCGCCGTTCACGCTGCCGGTGTGAGGCGGCCCGCGCCGGCGCGGGCCCGTCCGGGCGGGGCCCGCAACGACTGCGGCCCGCCCCCTCTTCGGGGACGGGCCGCATCTCTGAGCGCCGGGCAGGCCTTGCACCTGCATTTCCCCGCAGGAAGCGGGGCGTCTTTCCTTGGACCACCAACGCAGCGCCGGACACCCCCGGCTGTGGGGTGACCCGCTCAAGATCGACTATACACCTCCGGGAGCCCGTCCCGCATCCACCCAGCCGGTGGCGGACACCACCTCCCGGGCGATGTCGGCGACCGTACGCCCGTCCGTCGTCACCCGTACGGTCGCCGCCGGCGACCGTGCGTCCAGCATCCGCGCCTTGCGCACACTGGCTTCGAACTCGGGCTCCAGTTCCGACCCGAGTTCGCGCCCTTCCAGGCGGGCGCGGGCCGTGGCGTCGGAGGCGGTGAGCAGCACCCGGATCAGGCGCGCCCCGGAACCCAGGGCACGCCCGAACATCCCGTCCGCCTCGGGCAGCACGCTCACGGTGTTCGTGTAGACGAGCCGCCGGTACCCGCGCCGGGCGAAGTTGCCCCAGACGGCGGTGAGATTGGCCTCGGTGATCTCCGCGCGATGCGGGTCGCCCTCCGGAGCCGGATGGACCTGCCCCATGAAGTCGCCCTCGACGACCGCGTGTCCGACCTCGGCGGCCCGCAGCAGCACGGAGACCTCCCATGCCACCGTCGTCTTGCCGACCCCGGCCCGCCCACCGATCAACAGCGCTTCCGTGTGTTCCATGGGGGCAGCCTGCCCGGGCGGAATCGTCTCGCGCGACGGGATTTGGAGCCCGGTCGGGGGGTCGGTACCGACCGACGCGGTCCGGAGGCCGTCGGTGCCGACCGGCCCGGTCCGCGGGTCGTCGGCACCGACACCCCCGAAATTCGCTGCACCTCCGCGCATCGACGGCCTACGGTGACGCGGTGACGACTCAGGTGATCCTTCTCAATGGCGGCTCCAGCTCGGGGAAGTCCGGTCTCGTGCGGTGCCTGCAGGCCGTGCTGCCCGATCCGTGGCTGGCATTCGGGGTCGACACCTTCGTCGACTCGCTGCCCGCGCGGATGCGGTCGTCGGACGGGGGCATCGAGTTCGGCGCCGACGGCGGGGTGAGCGTCGGCGCCGACTTCCTGGCGTTGCAGGCGGCCTGGGCGGAGGGCGTCGCGGCCACGGCGCGCGCGGGGGCCCGGATCGTCGTCGACGACGTCTTCCTGAGCGGGGCCGAGTCCCAGCGGCGGTGGCGCAAGGCGCTGGGCGGAGTCGGGACGCTGTGGGTCGCCGTCCGGTGCGAGGCGGAGGTCGCGGCGGGCCGGGAGATCGCCCGGGGCGACCGCACACCGGGGATGGCCGCCCTCCAGGCGGACCTCGTGCACGAGGGCGTGGAGTACGACGTGGAGGTGGACACCACGCGCGGCGAGTCCCTGGACTGCGCTCGCGCGATCGCCGCACAGGTGAGGTGAGCGCCTCAACTCGACTGCCCAGCAGGGTGGTTGAGCCTCCCCCACCAAAGGACGATCAAGTCTTCCCCATGGACGGTCCACGGCCCGGCCACGATTGGGTTGGGTGCGCGGATGTTCGTATCCCCGGACATACGTTCTGTGCGTGACCTCTGATTCTTCCGCGGGCGCCGTGCGACCCGCCGAGTCGAACCCCGCCCGCCGCCTCGTCCTGCGCGGCGCGCTCACCGGAGCCGCCGCCCTCGGCGCGGGCCTCGCCACCGGAGCCGCCCCCGCGACCGCGGCCCCCGACTCACGTCCGCGACCCGCCACTCCGGCCGCCGCCCTGCGTGAACTGGCCGCGGGCAACGCGCGTTGGCGCACCTTCCGTGAGGAGCATCCGCACGAGTCGCGCACCGTCCGCCGGGAACTGGTCTCCGGCCAGCACCCGTTCGCGGTGGTGCTCGGCTGCATCGACTCCCGGGTCCCCCCGGAGCTGGTCTTCGACCAGGGGCTCGGGGACCTGATGACCGTACGCAGCGCCGGCGAGGTGCTGGACGAGGCCGTGCTCGGCAGCATCGCGTACGGCGTGCTCGAACTCGGCATCCCGCTGGTGCTGGTGCTCGGGCACCAGTCGTGCGGCGCGGTGCGGGCCGCAGTCGAGGCCGACGAGAGCGGCGAGCGGCTGCCCGCCCACATCCAGTACCTCGCCGACCGGATCAGCCCGGCCATCGATCACACCAAGGAGGGCGAGGCGCGGATCGACGCGACCATCGACGCCAACATACGGCTGGTCCGCGACCAGCTCGGCGCGGAGCCGGACCTCGCGGCCAGGGTCACGGCGGGTGAACTCGCCGTCGTGGGAGCCCGGTACGAGCTGACGAACCAGCTGGTGCACCGCATCGCCTGAAGCAGGGCCCGCGCCGGTTCGCCCCGGCGCGTCAGGCGTCCCCGGCTCGTTGGGCGGACTGGGCGAGCCATTCGCCGGGGGTGACGCCGTAGGCCCGGCGGAAGCGCCGGGTGAAGTGGGCGGGGTTGCCGAACCCCCAGGCGCGGGCGACGGCCTCGATCGTGCGCGGGACCCGGTCGGTGGCGGCGAGTTCGCCGCGGGCCCCCTCCAGACGGCGCCCGATGATCCACTGTTCGAGGCTGATCCCGCCCTCCTCGCAGAGCCGGTACAACGTCCGTACCGAGATGCCGTGCACCCACGCGATGCGCGCCGGGCTGAGGTCCGGGTCGGTCAAGTGGGCCTGGAGGTAGGCGAGTACACGGGTGAGCAGGGTGTGACGGGCCGCTTCCCGCCGTGTCTCCTCGTGGCCCGCGACCGAGAGGATCAGCGCGCGGGTGAGCTGCACGGTCGCGGCGGCCAGCGCCTCCGCCTCGGGACCGGCACTGAGCCGGTCGGCGTCCCGGTGCAGGGCACGCAGGTGATGCGCCAGCAGGGACTCGACCGGGCTGTACCCGATCAGCGGCACCGCGGCACGCACCGTGTCGACGGGCAGGCCCAGTTCGGCGATGTCGACGCTGAAGGCGATGGAACGGCCGCTCTCCGCCCAGCCGTACTCGTGCGAGGCCGCCATGTGCGGCACCAGGCCCAACCCGTCGGCGCTCAGGTGCCGTTGGTAGCCGTTGCAGCCGAACGCGCCGGTGCCGTGGCCGTCGAGCTGTGTCATCAAGGACACGTTGTTCGCCAGTTCCCGGCGCGCCCGGCGCAGGGACCGCACGAAGCGCACAGCCGTACCGCGGGTGTCGAACATGGTCAGGGGCCCGAAGTTCCAGACCTCCAGCCGTTTCTGCATCCGGGACGCCGGTTCGAGCTCCTGGACGGTGGAGATTCCCCCTTCCCGGGCGACGGCCGCGTGCAGCGCCGCCAGCCGGTCGGTGACCGGCAGGGTGTCGGTGTCGAGAACGAGCACCTTGTCCCTCCCCCGTACGCCGTGGTTACCCGAGAGGCAGTCTCCGTCGCGGTCGATGTGCACGGCAAAGGTGCGTGTAACAGGCAGGTTCATACCGCCGTGGTCTGAAGCATCCGACCGCGACCGCGGTCCGAAGCGTCCCGCCGTGGCCCGGAGCACGGTCCAAGGAGCGCCTTGGCACACAGGTGTCAGGCCCTGGCACGCACAGCACAGCCGGAGGTGACGGTGCGTGCCATGCTCCCTTCGCCGCGGCACTTCGTCATGGATGGTCATGCCGAGAACAGGTCTGCGGCGATACGGGCCTTGTGTTCCCCTGCGGGAGCGAGGAGGGGTGGCGCGTGCGTCTGACGGGCCGAAGCGCGGAGTGCGAACGGCTGGACCGGCTCCTCGCCGAACTGCGGCGGGGGCTGAGCGGTGTGCTGGTCCTCAGGGGCGACGCGGGCATAGGCAAGACGGCACTGCTCGCCCGTGCGGCCGGCGAGGCGGCCGACCTCCGGGTACTGCGGGTGACCGGCGTCGAGGCGGAGGCCGGGTTCGCGTTCGCGGGGCTTCAGCGGCTGCTGGTGCCCTTCCTGGACGACCTCAAGGAACCCGGTGTGCTGCCGACGGCGCAGCACCGGGCCCTGCGCGTGGCGTGCGGCATGGAGGACGGGCCGCCCGCGGACCGGTTCCTGGTGGGTCTGGCGGTCCTCACCGTGCTGGCGGAGACGGCGAAGCGGCGCCCCCTGCTGGCCTGCGTGGACGACCTCCAGTGGCTGGACCGGGACTCCGTCGAAGTGCTGGCCTTCGTGGGCCGCCGTGTGCACGCCGAGAGCGTCGGCATGGTCCTCGCGCTGCGCTCCGGCTGCGACGCTCCGGCGGGTCTTCCGGTCGCCGAGGTCGGCGGGCTGGCCGAGCGGGACGCGCTGGAGCTGCTGCGCTCGGTGGCCGCCGGTCCCGTGGACGCCCGGGTGGGGCTGCGGATCGTGTCGGCGACGGGCGGCAATCCGCTGGCGCTGACCGATCTCGGCCGGGAACTGTCCCCCGGACAGCTCTCCGGCGCGCTCGCGCTGCCCGATCCGCTGCCCGTGGGCGGTGGCCTGGAGGAGCACTACCTGCGGCAGGTGCGCGATCTCCCCGCCGCGACCCGTGTCTGGCTGCTGCTCGCCGCGGCCGAACCGGCCGGCGCCCTGCGGTACATAGCGGGCGCGGCCGAACGGCTGGGTGCCGGACCCGACGCCTCGGGCCCCGCCGAGGCCGCCCGGCTGGTGGCGCTGCGCGGCCACGCAGAGTTCCGCCACCCCCTGGTGCGCTCCGCCGTGTACGGGGGCGCCACCAGCGTCGAGCGGCGCCGGGTCCACCACGCCCTGGCCGAGGCGACGGACGACGTCTTCGACGCCGACCGGCGGGCCTGGCACCGCGCCGCGGCCGCCACCGGACCGGACCCCGTCGTCGCCGACCAGGTGGAGCGGGCCGCCGACCGGGCGGGCGCACGCGGCGGACACGCGGCCCGTGCCACCTTCCTGGCCCGCGCGGCCGAGCTGTCACCGCGCGACGCGTCCCGATCCCGGCGGCTGCTGGCCGCGGCGGAGGCGGCCTTCGCCTCCGGTGCCCCGCTCCGGACGAAGGCGCTGCTGGACGGCGTCGACACGGGCCTGCTGGACGACTCGGCCAAGGGCCGCGCACTCCTCGTACGGGCCGGAGTCCTCAACAGCCTGGGCGAGCCCGACTCCCACGCCCGGGCCGCGACCCTGTGCCTCGCGGCCGCCACCACCGTCGGCCCCGGTGCTGCCGAACCGGTCCAGGACGCGCTGCTGCGCGCGGCCCAGTGGACCCTGACCGCCCGCCATCGGGCGCCGGCCACGACGGCCGCCGAGATCGCGGACGCGGTGCGGGCCCGGCTGCCCGCCACCGGCCCCCGGGAGCCGGTCGCTCTGCTGCTGCACGCCTTCGCCGCACTCGCGCACGACGGGTTCGAACGGGCGGTGCCCCGGCTGCGCGAGGCCGTGGACGCGCTGCTGGCTGCGGACACCCCGGACGAGGACGTGCTGCGCGGCTACCAGTTGGGCGTCTGGTACGCCACGCTCGGCTGGGAGCAGGACTCCCTCACCCGTCTGCTGCGCCGGGCCGACGCGGTCGCCCGCCGTACGGGTGCCCTGTGGCACCTCGACACCGTCCTGTTCTGCTCGGCCATGGCCGAGACCCTGCTCGGACACCTGGCCGGGGCCGACGACCTGGTGGCCGAGAACCTGCACATCCGCGCCGCGGCGGGGCTGGGCGGAGCCCGGTGGGAGATCTGCCGGAACCCCGAACTGCTGGCCTGGCACGGGAACGACGACCGGGCCGACGACCAACTGGAACGGTCCCTCAAGGTAGCGAGGGCACTCGGCAACGGCGCGATGGAGTCCCTGGCGTTGAGCGGCTCGGTGGTGCTGGCCCTGGGCAGGGGCGATCACGCCGCCGCCCTGCCCGCCGCACGCGAGCTGGTCCGGCACGACACGCTGGGGCTGCACTCCCGGCTGCTGCCCTCCCTCGTCGAGGCAGGCGTCCGCGGCGGTGACCGGCCGCTGGCCGACGCGGTGCTGCGCACGCTCACGGACCGGGCGAGCGCGGCCGGCACCCCGTGGGCACTGGGTGTGCTGGCCCGCTCCCAGGCGCTCCTCGCTCCCGCGTCGAGTGCCGAGGCGCTGTACCGCCGGGCCGTGGAGCTGCTGTCCGGTACGGGCGCCGACGCCGACCTCGCCGTCGCGCACCTGCTCCACGGCGAGTGGCTGCGCCGGCGCAGGCGCCGCGCGGACGCCCGCGAACAACTGCGTTCCGCCCTGGGCCTGTTCCGCACGATGCGGGCCACGGCCTACGCGGCGCGCACTGCCCGGGAGTTGGCCGCCGCCGGGGAGCACACGGGTCCGGCGCAGCACGCGTCGGACTCCCCGCTGACCCCGCAGGAGCTGGCCGTCGCCCGGCTCGCCGCGGGCGGTGCGACCAACGCCGAGATCGCCGCGCAGTTGTTCATCAGCGCCAACACCGTCGACTACCACCTGCGGAAGGTGTTCCGGAAGCTGGACGTGGCCTCCCGGCGCCAACTGCCGCGCGCGATGCTCGGATGACTACGTGCCGTACGTGGTTCGCGCGACCCGTCCGTCGGTGAACGATCGGCGTGCCGGAATTCCCCGCGATCGGGAGTGAGTCCATGCCTTTTGTGAACGCCGCCGACGGAACCCGGATCCACTACAAGGACTGGGGCACGGGGCGGCCGGTCGTGCTGAGCCACGGCTGGCCGCTGAACGCCGACAGCTGGGAGGCGCAGCAACTGTTCCTCGCCACCCACGGATACCGGGTGGTCGCGCACGACCGGCGCGGCCACGGCCGTTCCGACCAGCCGTGGCACGGCAACGAGATGAACACCTACGCCGACGACCTCGCCACCCTCATCGACAGCCTCGACCTGCGGGACGTGACCCTCGTCGGGTTCTCCACCGGCGGCGGCGAGGTCGTCCGCTACATCGGCCGGCACGGCACCGCCCGCGTCGCCCAACTGGTCCTCGTGTCCGCCGTACCACCGTTCATGCTCAGGACCGACGACAATCCGGGCGGGGTGCCCGCCGAGGTGTTCGACGCGATCCGGGCCGGTTCCCTCGCCGACCGGTCGCAGCTCTACCACGATCTGGCCGACGGGCCGTTCTTCGGCAACAACCGGCCCGGCGCCGAGGTCTCCCAGGGCATCAGGGACGCCTTCTGGAGCCAGGGCATGCAGTCCGGTCACCGCGGCGCCTACGAGTGCGTGGCCGCCTTCTCCGCCACCGACTTCCGCGCCGACCTGGACGCGGTCGACGTGCCCACGCTCGTCATCCACGGCGACGACGACCAGGTCGTTCCCTTCGAGGTGGGCGGCCGGGCGTCGGCGGCCCGCATCAAGAACGCGGCGCTGAAGGTCTACCCGGGCGCCCCGCACGGCATCACGGACACCCACCGGGACCAACTCGGCGCCGATCTCCTCGACTTCCTCAACTCCTGACCCCGAAAGGGCATTTCCATGGTCTCCGAACGCCATCCCCGACGCCGTGTCCTGGGCGGACTGCTCGCGGCGGGCAGCGCCCTCACCCTCGGCGGCGCCGGCTCCGCCGCCGCGGGCGACCGCACCGGGTCCGCGGCCAAGCCGACCGTGGTGCTGGTCCACGGTGTGTTCGCCGACGCCTCCGGGTGGAGCGCCGTCACGGCCCGGCTGCTGAAGGCCGGCTTCCCGGTGATCGCCCCGGCGAACCCGCTGCGGGACCTCGCGGGCGACGCGGCCTACGTCCGCAGCGTCATCGACACCATCCCCGGACCGCTCATCCTCGTCGGCCACTCCTACGGCGGCGAGGTCATCACCAACGCCGGACGCGACCACGCGGCCGTCAAGGCGCTCGTCTACGTCGCCGCGTTCGCCCCCGACGAGGGCGAGAGCGCGCTGCAACTGGCGGGGAAGTTCCCCGGCAGCCGGCTGGAGCCCGCCCTCGTCGGGCGGCCCTTCCCGATCCCCGGGGCGACCGAGCCCGGTCTGGACGGGTACATCGACCCCGCGAAGTTCCACGACGTGTTCGCCCAGGACCTGCCGCACGCGCAGACCAGGATCATGGCGACGGCCCAGCGCCCCGGCAGCGTGGGGGGCCTGTCCGGCGCGAGCGGCGTACCGGCGTGGCGGACGGTGCCGTCCTGGTACGTCGTCGCGACCGCGGACCGGGTCATCCCGCCGGCCGTTCAGCGCTTCATGGCCGAACGCGCCGGGAGCGAGGTCGTCGAGGCCGGGGGCGCCTCGCACGTCGTGATGATGTCCCGCCCGGACACCGTCGTCCGGCACATCGAGGCCGCGTACCGCGCGACCCGCTGACCGTCGCGCCACGCACGGTCCCGGCGCCGGCCGTGCGCCGTCGAGGCGCCGGCCGAGTCCCCGACCCCGACTCCCCGACCTCTGAGGAGAAGCCATGAGCAGTACTCCCGACACCATCGTCCTGATCCACGGTTTCTGGGTGACCCCACGCAGCTGGGAGCACTGGATCGCCCACTACGAGAAGCGCGGCTTCCGCGTCCTCGCGCCCGCCTACCCGGGGTTCGAGGTGGAGGTCGAGTCCCTCAACTCCGACACCACGCCCATCGAGAAGGTCACCGTCCCGCAGATCGTCGAGAGCCTGGAGACCCTGATCGGCGGGCTCGACAAGCCGCCCGTCCTCATCGGCCACTCCGCCGGCGGCGTGTTCGTACAGCTGCTGCTCGACCGCGGTCACGGCGCCGCCGGCGTCGCCATCAACTCCGCTCCCACCGAGGGCGTCGCGGTGGTGCCGCTGACCCAGGTCAAGGCGGCCTTCCCGGTGCTGAAGAGCCCGGCCAACCGCCACCGCGCGGTAGGTCTGACCTTCGACCAGTGGCACTACGCCTTCACCAACACCTTCCCGGAGGAGGAGTCGAGGGCCCTGTACGAGCGGTACGCGATCCCCGCGTCCGGCGCGATCTTCTGGGACAGCGCCCTGGCCACCCTGCGCCCCGGTCACCAGAGCACGTACGTCGACTACCACAACGACGACCGCGCGCCCCTGCTGTTCATCTCCGGCGAGAAGGACCACCTGATGCCGCCGAAGGTGCAGCAGTCCAACGCCCGGCACTACAAGTCGGCAACGGTCACCGAGATCCGTGAGTTCGCGGGGATGCCGCACCTGCTGCCCGCGGCGCCCGGCTGGGAGGAGGTCGCCGACCACGCCCTGGACTGGGCTCTCGCCCAGGCCAAGGCCCAGTAGCCGCCACTCCCGGGGCGGCGGCGCGCCGCCGCCCCGGGCACCGGGAAGGAGTCCCCGTATGACCGAGGCCCGCATCACCCACATCGGCGGCCCGACCACGCTGATCGAGGTGGCCGGCCGACGGCTGCTGACCGACCCCACGTTCGACCCGCCGGGCGGCCGCTACGCGTTCGGCCGGGGCACCTCCTCGCGCAAGACGGCGGGCCCGGCCGTGGACCCCGCGGACCTGCCGCCCCTGCACGCCGTCCTGCTCACCCACGACCATCACGCCGACAACCTCGACACCGCGGGCCGAGCCCTGCTCCCCTCCGCCACGACCGTCCTCACCACGCCCGCCGGCGCCCGGCGCCTGGGCGGCAACGCCGTCGGCCTCGCACCGTGGCAGACCCACCGGCTGCACTCCCCCGGCCTCCCGCCGATCGACATCACCGCCACACCCGCCCGCCACGGCCCGCCCCTGTCCCGTCCGGTCGTCGGGGACGTGACGGGTTTCGCCCTGCGCTGGGACGGCCAGCGGCACGGCACCCTCTGGATCTCCGGCGACACGGTCCTGTACGACGGCGTGCGCGAGGTGGGCCGCCGCCTGGAGGTGGGTACGGCGCTGCTGCACCTGGGCGGGGTGCGCTTCCCTGTGACCGGACCGCTCCGCTACACCATGACGGCGCGGCACGCCCTCGACCTGTGCCGCCTGCTGCGGCCGCACACCGCGCTCCCGGTCCACTACGAGGGCTGGTCCCACTTCCAGGAGGGCCGGGAGCGCATCGAGGCGGAACTCGCGAGGGCGCCGGCCGACATCCGCGCCCGCTTCCGGTGGCTGCCGCTCGGCTCCACCCTGGAGGTCACCGTCTGAACATGACGCGCAGTCAGGCCGGTTCGTCACTCTGCCTCCCCCGGCCGTACCGACGGTCTACTCTCGTTGTGGCTACAGGCACGTCGGGGTCGGGGGACGCATGAGGTTCGTCTTTGTCCATGGGACCGGTGTCCGCCGGGAACGGTTCGACGAACTGTTCGCACTGGTCGAGGCGGGCCTGCTCAGGGAGTTCCCGGGCGCGGAGGTCGAACCCTGTTACTGGGGCGAGGAGTTCGGCGCCGAACTCAGCGCCGGCGGCGCCTCCGTACCGGGCATGCGGCCGGAGCCGGAGCCGGGTACGGAGGCGGATTCCGGGAACGCCGAATGGCTGCTGCTCCTCGCCGACCCACTGTGCGAACTGAGGGTCCTCGCCGAACTCTCCGAACTCGGCGCCCCGGCCGGCTCCGAGGAGGACACGGACCCCGGCTTCGGGCTGGTGCTGGGACACCGGGCGCCCGGCGAAGGCGTGCGGGAGGCGCTGGAGGCCCTGCCCCGCGACCCGGCCCCGCAGGACGAACTCGCCGTACTGCTCAGGGAGACCGGGCTGGCGGGAGGCTACCGGCACGCCCTGCGGACGGTGGAGGACTCCGAGGAGTTCCACACCGCCTGCCCCGCGGCCGCGGACGAGGCGACCGCCGCCGAACTCGGTCACCACACCGCGCGCGCCCTCGTGGCCGTGATGCTCGCCGAGGCCCAGGACACCGCCCTGTGCACCGGTGAGGAACGCGACCGGCTCGTCGGCCTGCTGAGCACGCGGCTCCACAGTGAGGTGCGGGGCGTGCTGATGCGCACGGCGGGCGTCCTGTCCCGGCTGGCGCAACGCGTCGCCACCCAGTCCTTCCTGGACCGCAAGCGCGGTGAGGTCACCTCCGAGAAGGCCTCGGAGATCGGTGACATCCTTCGCTACCAGTCCCGCGGCGAGCACCTGCGCGCACACCTGGAGCAGGTGATCGGCGGCAGCCCGGAGCCGCCGGTCGTCATCGGCCACAGCCTCGGCGGGATCGCCCTGGTGGACACCCTCGCCCTCGCCTCCCGCCGCCAACCCCCCTTGCCGGTGCGGCTGTTGGTCACGGCCGGCTCGCAGGCCCCGTTCCTGCACGAACTCGGCGCGCTGGCCGGTCTGGAGCCCGGCGACCAACTGCCGTCCGGCTTCCCCGACTGGCTCAACATCTACGACCGCAGGGACGTCCTGTCCTACCTCGCCGAGCCCGTCTTCCGGGGCGACGCCCGGGTCACCGACCACGAGGTGTGCAGCGACATGCCGTTCCCGGTGTCGCACAGCGCCTACTGGAAACTCGCCCCCGTCTTCCAGCGGATCGCCGAGGCGCTGCGGTGACGGGCGCCTCCCCCGCCGCCGAGCCGCCGATCACCCCGGAACGGACCTTCGCGCTCGTGGTGGGCGTCGAGGCGTACGAACTCGACACCCAGTTGCGCCTTGCCGGCCCCGCCCGCGACGCCGTCCGCTTCGCCGACTGGCTCACCGGCACCGGGGGCGTACCCGAGGGCAACGTGCACCTGCTGCTGTCACCGCTGGCCGACGGCGAGGTCGCGGCGCACGCCAAGCCGGCGACGCAGAGGAACGTCGAGGACGCGCTCTTCACCGACCTCCCCCGGTGCGACGGCGACCTGCTGTGGATCTACTGGGCCGGGCACGGCTTCATGAACCGCCAACGCCACCTGCTGCTGCCGTACGCCGACGCGACGGCCGGTCAGGTCAGCCACCTCAACCTCACCTCGGCCCTGCACCTGTGGCAGTCGACCGCGGTCGGCGGCGGCCGCTTCCGGCGCACCGTCACCATCGGCGACGCCTGCCGGATCGACACCGCGCGGCTGAAGCGCAACTTCCCGCAGGTCAACTACACCGCGGGCGACAGCACCCGGCGCATGCAGTTCACGCTCTACGCGGCCCGGCCCGGGCAGGCGGCCATGAACGACGGCAAGGGGGGCCAGTTCACGGACACCCTCCTCGGACGGCTGGAGGGGCGGACCCTCGAGGAGGCGACCCTCGGCCTCGCCGGCATCGCCCGCGACGTGCAGACGGACTTCGCCGTCATGAAGGCGAACGGCACGGCCTGGCAGGAGCCGCAGTTCGAGATCGCCGTGGGCTGGGACGGATCGTCGCTCTACGGCGACCACTGGACGCAGGACGGCACAGCGGCCGAACCCTCCGGCGGACTCGCCCTCGACCAGACCGCCTGGACGGAGCTGGGACAGCTGGTGTCCGAGAAGGCGGATCTGCCGCGGGACACCTACGCGGCGTACCGGTGGGCCTTCGAGGCGACCGGCTGCGTACCGCCCGTCGAACACACCCTGCCCGCCGAGCACTTGACGGGCATCGTGCACGATCTGGAGGACCGCCAGGGCACCCGCCGCTCCGTGCCGCTCGCGCTGCCGTTCATCAAGTTCCTTGCCTCCCGCGCCGACCCCTCGCCGTGGGTGGTGAAGGCGAACGCCTGGGTGGAGCGCACCCGCAAGCGCCTCGGCGCGGCTGCCGTCCCGCTCCCGCCGCCCCGGGCCGCCGAACCGCCCGCGCTGCACATCCGGCTCACCCCGGACGACGAAAAGGACTCCTACCGGCTCCAACTGTGGTCGTACGAAAAGGACTTCGACGGTGTGGGCGATCACCCCGAGCCCATGTCGCTCGACGCGATCCGCACCGCGCTCGGCGAACACCTCCTCGCGCACGCCGCGTCACAGCCGGGCCGGATCGAGATCCACGTCCCCTACGACCTGCTGGCGGTGCCGTTCGAGACCTGGCTGGTGCCCACCGGTCGCGGATCGGGTACGGCGATCCTCGGCTGCCGCTACGAAGTCGTGCTGCGCTGCCCGGAGGAACGCCTGGGGAGCCTCGGGGAGGCCCCGTGGCTGGCCAAGTGGCAGTGGTACGAGACCAATGGCGGACTGCACCCGGACGCCGTCCACGACGTGAGCGACACCCATGTGTCGGACCGGCTGGCCTACGAACTCCAGCGGAACGGGTCCCCGGTCTGTGTACTGGCCGAGGTGACGGGGGAGTTGGTCACGGACACCCTCGGAGCGGTGTTCGACGGGGGGATACCCATCGCCGTGTGGCGCCGGCCCTCGACCACCCCCGGCACACCCATCCGTACGGCGCTGGAGGGCGACCCGCCGGAGCCGCTGGACGTGGCGTCCCTGCCCTCGCGGCTGCAACGCGCCCAGGTCGAGCGGCATCCGCTCGCGCTGCTCTACGACAACCCCGGCCGGATACCTCCCACGCGGTCGCTGTCCTGATGAACCGACGCCGACGAGAGGAAGCCTGATGGACACCGCCAAGGACTGGTGGATCTACCGGGGCGCGGGCACGGTCGCCGAGAAGCACGCCCGGCTCGACGAGAACCGGCCGCCGTGGCGGGAGTTCAAGGGCGCCCCCGACCCGGAGTACACCCCGCCCGGCACCGCCGGACCGGCCTGGGACGACACCTACGAACGCGGCGACGGATACGTGCCGGACGACAAGGAGATCGACGCCGTCAACACGGCCCTGTATCTGCGCCGCCCACTCCTCGTCACCGGCAAGCCCGGAGTCGGCAAGTCGACACTGGCCCACAGCATCGCCGCCGACCTGGAACTGGGACCCGTGCTGCACTGGCCGGTGACCAGCCGGAGCTCCCTCCGCGACGGGCTCTACCAGTACGACGCGATCGGCCGCCTGCACGACGCGAACCTGCGCCACCTCAAGGCCGGCCGGGGAGCGCCGCCGCGCCGCCGGACGGGCGGACGCTCCTCCTCGGGCAGCGCCATCGCGCCGTATCTGCGGCTGGGACCGCTCGGCACGGCGCTGCTGCCGCAGGAGCGCCCCCGGGTCCTCCTCGTCGACGAGATCGACAAGAGCGACATCGACCTGCCCGGCGACCTGCTCACCGTGTTCGAGGAGGGCTCCTTCGAGATCCCCGAACTGGCCCGGATCGCCGCACGTCAGCCCCTGATCAAGGTGGGCACGCAGGACGATCCCGAGCTGCGCGCCGGGATCGACCGCGGCCGCGTCCAGTGCAGCGCGTTCCCGGTCGTCGTACTGACCAGCAACGGCGAGCGCGACTTCCCGCCGCCCTTCCTGCGCCGCTGCATCCGGCTGCACGTCGAGCCGCCGCGCGAGGAGAAGCTGAAGCAGATCGTCCGGCAGCGGCTGAAGCTCGACGCCTCGACCCGGGAGGACCGCTACCAGGACCTCATCACCGACTTCGTCGAGCGTCGCACCGAGGGTGACCTGGCGACGGACCAGCTCCTCAACGCCGTCCAGCTGCGGCTGAAGGGCGCGTGGTCGGGCGCGGACGAGCGCGCGGACTTCCTCGACGCCGTACTGCAACGGCTGACGGGCCCGTCGGCGTGATCGAGCGGCTGCTGCGGGCGCTGGAGGAGTCCGGCGCCAAGGCCGGGCCGGAGGAACTCGCCGACATCCTCTGGCTGGCCGCGCGCATCGGCGGCACCGCGCACCCGGACCCGGGGTCCGAGCCGGACCTCCCCGACGTGTGCGCGGAGCAGCCCCCGCCCGACCACCCGGCCGGGGGCCCGGGCGGGCCGGACCCCGTGCCGGAGGAGGAGTTCTACAGCGCGGGCGACGTGACCGACACCCCCGGTCCGGTACGGCAGGGCATCGAACGGGTCCGTATCCGCCGTGCCTCGTCCGTGCGGGACCCCCTCGCCGTGATGCGGGCGCTGCGCCCCCTGGGCCGGTCGACGGACACCTGGGGAGGCAATCCGTCCGACTGTGAACTCGACGAGGAGCTGACGGTCCGCAGGACCATCGAGCAGCGCCTCCCCACACCGGTGCTGCGGCCCCGCCGCGGCCGCCGACTGGACCTCGCTCTCGTCGTCGACGCCCACCACTCGATGCTGCTCTGGCACGACCTGGTGGGCGAACTGCGGCGGCTGTTCGTGCAGACGGGCATCTTCCGCGACGTACGCACCTGGCATCTGCGCGGCACGGACCCGGCCTCCGCCGAGCCGCTGTCGGTGGCCCGCACACCCGACGGCGAGCGGCGCAGCGTCCAGGAGGTGTCCGACCCGTCCGGCCATCGGCTGGTCCTGGTGGTCACGGACACGGTGGCGTCCGGCTGGGCGGAGGCGGACGTCGCCCGCATGCTTCGGCAGTGGGCGGCCCACGGCCCGGTGGCGCTGCTGAACGTGCTGCCGCGCCGGCTGTGGGACCGGGGCGCGGTACGGCCGCGCCCGATGCCGGTGCGCTCGGTGGGCCCCGCGTCGCCGAACACGTCGTGGCGGCTGGGCGCGACCACGGCCGGCCGCCGCCGGAGCGTACGGCTGCGGCCCGCGCCCGAGGTGCTGGCGATCCCGGTGGTGGAGGCGGAGCCGGCGTCCGTGCTGCACCTGGCGAAGCTGGTGGCGGGGAGCGGGCAGTGGACGCGGGTGCCGTGCCTGACGATCCCCCGCGCGCAGCCGACGACGTCTGCGCCTGCGCCTGCGTCTGCGGAGCCCTCACCCCCCACCCGGTACGAAGCCGACGACGTCCTGCGCCGGTTCAGGGCAGGGGCGTCCCCGCTCGCCCAACGGCTGGCCGGATTCCTCTCCGCGGTGCCGCTGAGCCTGCCGGTCATGAACCTCGTCCGCCAGACCCTGCTCCCCGACGCGGAGCACGGCCACCTGGCGGAGGTCGCGCTCGGCGGCCTCTTCGTCCCCTGGGGCCAGGACGCGGTGACGGACCCGGACCACCTCTCCTTCGACTTCCGCCCCGGGGTCCGCGAAGCCCTCCTCGGCGGCCAACGCCGGGACTCCATCACCGCGGTGCAGCAACTCGTACGGCGCGAGATGGGCGCCGGCATCAGCGAGTACGGCGCGGCCAGCGGCGGCGACTTCCTCGCGGGGCGCGGGGGCGGGGGCGGGGAGGGCTCGGCCGAGCGGGGGCTCGTACCGGAGGCGGTGCCGTTCGCGGCTCGGAAGCGGGTGGCGCCCGCCCCTCGGTCCGGGCCCGACCCGGTCGAGCGGTACGTGGACCACCAGTTGCAGGGGGTACTGACCCGGGCCCTGCGGGGGCGCAGCGTTTTCGCGCTGCTGGTGGGCGAGGCCGGTACGGGCACGACCTCGGCCATCGACCGGGCCGTGGCCTCGCTGCCGGACGACTGGACCATCCGGGTCCCTCAGTCCGCGGACGAACTGAGGGACGCGGCCAACTGGTTGACTCCGCGCACAGCCGTGATCCTGACCGATCTGCCCTCCCCTCTGCTGAGGTCCGACCGTCGGTCGACCGCTGCCATCAGTGAGTTGGTGGAGCTGATGGACTCCAGCCACCCGGTGTTGGTGCTGGGCGAACTCAGGCCGACGGATCTGGGCCCACCGCGGACAGACCTGGACCTGATCGAGTTGCTGGATGTTCCGTCCCCCGCCGTGGAGGCGCAGACGGTCAGGCGCGTTCGCGATGCCCCCGCCCACGCCGAGGCGGTCCTCCGGGCGGCGCTCGACATCCGTCGCCTGGGACACCCGGCCGAGATGTCGCGCCAACTGTTGGAGGCCGCGGCGGTCACCTACATGTCCGCGTCGGACGAGAGGCAACTTCCCCTCACCTGGTTCTCACTCGCACTCGACTACGTATGCCAGTCGGTGCCCAACGGCCCGACGATCATGGCCGCGGCTTCGCGCCCGTCGAATCACTACGTCGTCGGCGACTTCGTGGAGTGGAGCGACCGGCGGGACTTCCCGGACCTGGAACCGCCGGACGGACTCTGGCCGGTCCTCGCGCGTTTCGCTCGCCTCAGCTCCCTCGATCGCCTCGCCCATGTCGCTCAGGCAAGAGGGCTGAGCGACATGGCCCTCCTCCTCCGTAACGTCGACGCCCTGCAAGGCAGGACCATTTCCCCACTGATCCGAAACCTGACCAGAGCCGTGGAGCCTCGGGTGGTGCGGATCACCCCGGACCGTGAGGGGTCGGTCTCTGGGCTCCTGCTTTCAAGTGGGCAGGTGTTGGCGCCCCTGGCTCAGCTCCCAGCGGGTACCGCACCCCTGCGCATCGAATCGCGCCCGTGGAGGTCACCCCATACCTGGCACGCTGCACTGACGCTTGAGCCAGCGCGATCGCCTCTGCGCCTGCTGACGAGTCCGGACCTCGGGAGCGCCCCTCAGATGCCACCCCTCCCCTCCGCTCCCACGCCGTCGATCGGGGACTGGGCCCTCGTCGTCGGTTTCAGCTGGGACGGGTTCACCCAGTCGGAAGAGGCGGTGCAGGCCCGCTACCGGGTTGCCTCAGTCCGTGGGGACGACTTCACCCTTGCACCGGCAGCCTCGGATCCCTTGCCCATACACGGGTCGGCAGTGGTCGACCTGCACGGCAGGGTGGTCGGCATGGTGCACGAGATCCGGGGAGACGGTCGGCTCTCGGCCACGCGTATCCCGCACCTCCTCCCGGCCCCCACACCCCCCAGGTCAACTCGGCGAAACCCCGACGTCGTGGATCCCGCACGCTCGCGGGCCGTCATCATCGGAGCCGACCGGTACGCGGACCTCCCGAACCTGCCGGACGCCGCCGGCACGGCACACGACCTCGCGACGGCGCTCGGGCCCAGACGTGGAGGCGGTGCCTTCGACGTCCGCAACGTCGCGTTCCTCTGGAACCAGACCCGCCAGGAGACGTACGACTCACTGTTCTCCGACCACGTCCGCTCGGCCGAGCACACCCTCCTGATCTACTACTCGGGTTACCTGATGGAGCAGGCGGACGGGGACTTCTACCTCGCCCTCTCCGACACCAGGCGCGACCTGACCCAGTCGACCTCGCTGCCGTTCAGGACACTTCGTTCGCTGCTGGAGGACAGCCCGGCCCAATTCAAGGTACTGATCCTCGACATCGTCACCAGTGCCTCGAACAGAGTCTGGGCCGCGCTCGATCCCTTCCGGGCGCCCCGCCACTGCACCTTCATCAGACCCACCAGAGACGCCCGGCATTCCGTGCGCGCCTTCACCCATGAGCTGATCACCGCGGTCACGAACGGCGTTCCCCAGGAGGCGGAGTTCCTCACCCTCGGTGACATCGCGAGCCGGTTCGGCGATCGCGTCTCCATCCACGAGCAGGGCCCCGACAGGCGCATCCTCCTCTTTCCGAACGCAGCCTTCTCCCGCCCGCTCGTAGGCACCGTCAAATGGTTCAACAAGGAGAAGGGCTACGGCTTCATCGACATCGGCAGCCACCAGGACGTCTTCGTCCACTACTCCGCGATCCAGACGACCGGCTTCCGCTCCCTGGAGGCGGGCCAACGCGTCCAGCTCCGGGTCGTGCGGGGCGACCGGGGCCCACAGGCGGAAAGTGTGCGTCCTCTTCCATCGGCGCGCTGACACGGGCAATGCCCGAACGGTCAAGCCTTGTTCAGGCTTCCCGCCGCTCCGGCTCACGCCCGGCGACCGCCCGTACCATCGACGCAATCCGCTGCGCCCCCATCGCACGGATCGTCACGCAGGCGAGCGACGGAGACCCACGTGAACGGACCGACGGACGGGGCGTCGGACGCACACCCCGCACCGGAGTGCCTGGCGACACTGCTCGCGGAACTCCACGAACTGCAAAGGGCGTTGCCGCCCACGGCACGCGACCACCTGGCACGGCTGCTCGACCCCGGCCGGCTCAGTTACGACAGCGGCATCGAGCCCGGCCGCGTCGCCGAACTCCTCGCGGGCGCCGATCCGGACACCGGCGGCCCACAGGCCGCGGCGCAGGCGCCGTATCTGGCCCGGCTGCTCTTCCTGCGCGCCACGCGCCTGAAGCGTCCGGCCTCCCGGCGGGCCCGCGGTCGGTCGCAACGGCCGTACACCTACAGCGAGATCGCCCGTGGCTCGGGGCTGAGTCGGCAGACCGTGCACTACGTGTTCACCGAGGGCCGCCGGACGAGCCCGGAGAACGTCGCCGGGATGGAACGGTTCTTCGGGGCCCTGCCCGGCTTCTGCTTCTACACCGAGAGCGAGGCCCTGGCCGCGCGGCTCAGGCCGGTCGTGGACCGGCTGCGCGTCCTGCGGACGGTCACCGACGCCTACGAGCAGGAGGCGAGCGCGGCTCGCACGCGCCGCGGCGAGCCACCGGGCGACGGCGGGCCGCTCACCGAGATGGACGAGATCCTCAGCGCCGTCATCGACGACGCGCGGCGCAGGTGACACCCTGGTCCGCTCACAGGTCGTGCGGCGGGTAGTGCTCCAGTTCGTACGCCTGCTGGCGGGCCCGGGCGTCGACCTTGCGCAGGCCGTGCCGGGTGCGGGCCAGCAGCCGGGACATCGTGGCGAGGAGCTGGGCGGCCTCGGCGCGGGTGGTGGTGGCGTCGGGGCTCGACGGTTCCCACCGGCCCTCGGGGCCCAGTGCTTGCATCAGGCTCGCGCACTCGCTGAGCAGTTCGGTGATGTGGGCACAGGTCTCGGCCAGATCCCGCTCGGTGTAGCCGCCCCCGGCGTCGGGCTCGGAGGCGGTGGGCCCTAACGGCGGAGTCATCCTGCTTCCCCTCACCGCGCCGCCCCGTGGACAGGGCGGACACACGGATGTGCGTCCGATCGGATAGTTCAATCGTCCAGTACCGAGGATCAAAGTGTCAATAATTGTGGACACTTGCGCAGGGAGAATTCCAACACATGCTGAATTAGGGCCGGTTGCGGACTACCCGTCCATGATCAAGGCAAACGCATGTGGCATGTACCGGGGCACCGCCCCTTGATCCAGGATCGAACCGGATGCCCGGGTTCACCCCCGGCCCCACCACACCACCTCACCGACCCAGCCACCTCCCCCACCCGAATGGAGCACCGGGCCCGCACCCTGCCCCGGCCCCCGACCGCCCCCTCCCCGACGCCGCCCCACCCCCGCGCCGCACCCCGCCGGAGAGGCCCGTCGCGTCCGCCCCGGGTGCGCCGGGCGGTCCATGTGGCGCATTCTTGCTGTGTCGCCCCGTGCGACAGCGCACGGACGAGGTAGGGGCCGATGACTGGGAGCGCCGAGGACGCGCAGCGGAGGCCCGGACGGCCGACGGAGCTGCTGATCGACGCCTCGCTGGAGGCACTGAGGGTCGGCGGCGGGCACGCGGCCGGGGTCTACCTGCGCTCGCGCACGTCCGGAACCCTGCGGCTGTCCGTGCTCGTGGGTCTGCCGGGCCCCCTGTTCAGGCCCTGGTGGCGGCTCCACGTCGACCGGCCGTTCCCGGTCGCGGACGCCCTGCGGATGGGCGTGGAGGTGGTGCTGGCCAACGCGACGGAGACGATGCGCCGCTACCCCCAGTTCGCGGCGGGCCTGCCCTTCCAGTTCGGCTCGCTGTACGTGCCGGTCGGGGTCGGCCCCAAGGCGCACGGCGTCCTGACCGTCCTGCGCCCCTCCGCCTCCGACGCCATCGAGCTGATCCCCGAGCGGGAACGCCTGGCCCGGGTCGCCGCCGAGCTGGCGGGCCGCCTGAAGGACGTACCGGAACAGGAGCTGCTGTGGGACGGCGAGCCGCTGTGCGTACGGCCGCCCGCCGCGCGTCCGCCGGGCCGGGCCGGATTCTTCACCTGGGACCCCGGCACGGGGGCCGTGACCCCGGACGGGCGGCTGCGCGCCCTGCTGGGACCGGCGGCCAAGGGGAGCACCGGTGACGCGCGGACGTTCGCGCACGCCCTGGTGGCCCCCTCCGACGTCGAGCCCCTGCTGGCCGCCCTGCGGGACACCGCCGGCGGGCGCCCCCACCCGGTGCCGCTGTACACGCACGCCGGGGACGGCTCGCTGCGGCTCGTCGAGGTCTGGACCGCGCCCGGCCCCCCGGGCGCCCCCGCCGCGGTCGTGCACGGCGCCGTACTGGATCCGGGGGCCGGGGCGGCCGCCGGCACCGCCGCCGACCTGCTGCCCGAGGGCGTCTTCGCACTGGACCGGCTCGGGACGATCGTCTACGCCAATCCGCGCGCCGAGGAACTGCTGGAGCGGCCCTTGGCGGAACTGCTGGGCGTGCCGCTGTGGGACGCCGTGCCGTGGCTGAACCAGCCCGGCTGCGAGGACCACATGCGCGGCGCGCTGCTGTCGCCCGAGCCGCTGCACTTCCACCTCGGCCGGCCCGGCCCGGACGGCGCCGGGCCGTACGACGGCGACTGGCTCGCGATGTCCCTGCTGCCCGGCCCCGACCTGCTGACCTGCACGGTCCGCCCGGCCCACCGGGTCGCCGGGGCGCCCGCCGCCGAGCCCGCCGAGGACTCGCCGCCGGTCGAGGACGTGCTGCCGCCCGGGGGCGTCGCACCGCCCGGGCGCACCCCGCCGGCCGGGGAGACGCGGCACGCCGAGGCGGTCGTCGACCCGTCGCTGGCGCCGCTGTACCGGCCGATCGTGCTCGCGATCGCGCTCACCGAGGCGGTCACCGCGCGGCAGGTGTCCGCGGTGGTCATGCGGGAGCTGCTGCCCGCGTTCGGCGGGCGCAAGCTGGCGATCTACCTCCTCCAGGACCGTCATCTCTTCCTGGCCTGGGAGAGCGGCTTCCCGCCGGGGTTCCTCGCGCCCTTCGAGGGCATCGGGCTCGACGCGCGGCTGCCCGGCGTGGAGACCCTGACCAACGGGCGCCCGCTGTTCTTCGACTCGATGCAGCAGCTCAAGGACGCCTACCCCGGTATCGCGCTGGACGCCACGGAGGGCGCGCGGGCCTTCCTGCCGCTGATCGCCTCCGGACGCCCGGTCGGCTCGTGCATCCTCGGCTTCGACCGGCCGCGCGGCTTCAGCACCGAGGAGCGCGCCGCGCTGACCGCCCTCGCCGGGCTGATCGCGCACGCCCTGGAGAAGGCGCAGCGCTACGAGAGCGAGGCGGCGCTCGCCCGCGGCCTCCAGCAGGCCCTCCTCCCCCGGCGGCTGTCGGCGCATCCGCTGATGGAGACCGCGGGCCGGTACCTGCCCGCGACGGAGGGCATGGAGGTGGGCGGGGACTGGTACGACGTGGTCACCGCCGGCGACGGGCTCGCCCTGGTCATCGGTGACGTGCAGGGGCACGGCGTGCAGGCCGCGGCCGCGATGGGCCAGCTGCGCTCCGCGGTGCGGGCCTTCGCGCTCGGGGACCGGCCGCCCGACGAGGTGCTCAGCGGCACCAACCGGCTGCTCATCGACATCGACTCCGGGCTCTTCGCCAGCTGCTGCTACATCCGGCTGGACCCGGTCACCGGCGCGGCCCGGGCGGCCCGGGCCGGGCATCTGCCGCCGCTGCTGCGCCGCCCCGACGGCCGTACGCACCTGGTCGAGCTGCGCGGTGGCGTGGTGCTCGGGGTCGACGCGCAGGAGCAGTACCCGGTCACCGAGTTCACCGTCGAGCCCGGGGCGGTGCTCGCCCTGTACACCGACGGGCTGGTGGAGCGGCCGGGCGGGGACATCGACGACGGCATCGGCAGGCTGCGGGTGGCGCTGACCCGGGCCGGCACCCCCGCCGAGCTGCCCGGCGGGCAGTCCCTGCCGAGGATCGCCGAGCGGCTCACCGCGACCGCCCGGCACACCGCCGACCGCCCGGACGACATCGCGCTCCTCCTCGCCACCCGCCGCTTCGCCCCGGGAGACCCGTGAACCCGTGAACCCGTGAGCCTGTGAACCCGTGAGGTGCCGGGTGGGAACAGGAGGTCGAGTTGTCACGAAGTGTGACGCCTCTCGCCTCGCGCGGTCCGGCAGTGTAGACATGGCTCATGGTCCGACTCCCGGGGCGTTCCGGGGCCCGGCCGCTCCGTCGCCCCAGCGGTCCGCGCCCCCACCGAGCGCCCGGCCGTGCCCGTGGTGTGCGCGGGGGGAGGGCGACGGGCGGCGAGCGTTCCGGCAGCCGGCACGGCCGGCGGCACCGGTCACCGCTGAGCCGGCTCACCGTGGCCGGCCAGGTGTTCCTGTTCCAGGTCGTCATCGTGGTGCTGCTGGTCGTGGCGGCCGTGGTCGCTCTGGTGCTCCAGGTACGGCACGACAGCACGCGGGAGGCCCGCAACCGCTCGGTGGCGGTGGCCGAGTCCTTCGCCAACGCGCCCGGCACCCGGGAGGCCCTTGAGCTGCCCGACCCCTCGTCGGTGCTCCAGCCGCGCGCCGAGGCCGCGCGCGAGGACACCAAGGTGGACTTCGTCGTGGTGATGAACACCGACGGCATCCGCTACAGCCATCCCAAGCCGGACCGCATCGGCAAGAAGTTCGTCGGCACCATCGAGCCCGCGCTGCGCGGCAAGGTCGTCACCGAGGAGCTCACGGGCACCATCGGGCCGCTGGTGCAGGCCGTCGTACCCGTCGAGGACGACGACGGGAACGTGGTGGGCCTGGTGTCGGCCGGGATCACGACGGCGACCGTCGGCGGCACCGCCGACCGGCAGCTGCCGCTGGTGCTGAGCGCGGCGGCGGCCGCGCTGGCCCTGGCGACCGGCGGGACCGCCCTGGTCAGCCGGCGGCTGACCAGGCAGACGCACGGACTGGGCCCGCACGAGATGACCCGCATGTACGAGCACCACGACGCGGTGCTGCACGCGGTACGCGAGGGCGTGCTGATCGTCGGCGAGGAAGGCCGACTGCTGCTCGCCAACGACGAGGCGCACCGGCTGCTGGACCTGCCCGCCGACGCCGAGGGCCGTCCCGTGTCCGACCTGGGGCTCGCCGCGGACACCGCCGAGCTGCTGGGCTCCGGCCGGGTCGCCACCGACGAGGTGCACCTGGTCAAGGACCGGCTGCTGGCCGTGAACCAGCGGCCCACGAATCTGCGGGGCGGCCCGCACGGCAGCGTGGCCACCCTGCGCGACTCCACCGAGCTGCGGGCGCTGTCCGGCCGCGCGGAGACGGCCCGGGAGCGGCTGAGCATGCTCTACGACGCCGGGGTGGGCATCGGCACCAGCCTGGACGTGACCCGCACCGCCCACGAGCTGGGCGAACTGGTCGTGCCGAGGTTCGCGGACTTCGTCACCGTCGACCTGTTCGGCGCCGTCCTCGACGGCGGCCGGCCGGAGACGGTCACCCCGCTGCGCCGTACGGTCGCCGACGGTGTCCGGGAGGACGCGCCGCTGTACCCGGTGGGCCGGCGGATCACGTTCGTGCCGACCTCGCCGCAGGCCCGGGCGTTGCGGGACGGCCGGGCGGTCCTGGAGCCGCGGCTGAGCGAGGCGCCCGGCTGGCAGGCGCAGGATCTGGAGCGGTCGGCGCAGGTGCTGGAGTACGGCATCCATTCGCTGATCGCGGTGCCGCTGCGCACCGGGGCGCTGGTGCTCGGCGTGGTGAGCTTCTGGCGTTCGCGTAAGGCGGAGCCGTTCGACGCGGAGGAGCTGGAGCTGGCGGAGGAGCTGGTGGCCAGGGCGGCGGTCTCCATCGACAACGCCCGCCGGTACACCCGCGAGCACAGCATGGCGGTCACCCTGCAGCGGAGTCTGCTGCCGCGCAGCCTGCCCGAGCAGAACGCGCTGGAGATCGCCTACCGGTATCTGCCGGCGCAGGCGGGGGTGGGCGGGGACTGGTTCGACGTGCTGCCGCTGTCGGGGGCGCGGATCGCGCTGGTGGTCGGTGACGTGGTCGGGCACGGGCTGCACGCGGCGGCCACCATGGGGCGGCTGCGAACGGCGGTGCACAACTTCTCCGCGCTGGACCTGCCGCCGGAGGAACTCCTCGCGCTGCTCGACGAGCTGGTCGCCCGGATCGACCAGGACGAGACGGAGGACGCGGAGGAGGGCGGCACCGGTCCGGTGACCGGGGCGACCTGCCTGTACGCGGTCTACGATCCCGTCTCCCGGCGCTGCACCGTGGCCCGGGCCGGTCATCCGCCGCCCGCGGTGATCGCCCCGGACGGCTCGGTGGAGTACCCGGAGGTGCCGGTGGGTCCGCCGCTCGGGCTCGGCGGGCTGCCGTACGAGACGGCCGAGCTGGATCTCGCGGAGGGCAGCCGGCTGGTGCTGTACACCGACGGCCTGGTGGAGGACCGGGAGCGGGACATCGACGAGGGGCTCGAACTGCTGCGCGAGGCTCTGGAGCGGTCCGGGAGCACTCCGGAGGAGACCTGCCGGACGGTGCTGGACGCCCGGCTGCCGGACCGGCCCGGCGACGACATCGCGCTGCTGGTGGCGCGGACCCGGGCGCTGCCCGCCGACTCGATCGCCGAGTGGGACGTGCCGTCCGAGCCGTCGGCCGTCGGCCGGGTGCGCACCTCGGTGAGCCGGCGGCTCGCACAGTGGGACCTGGAGGACCTGTCGTTCACCACGGAGCTGATCCTCAGCGAGCTGGTGACCAACGCCGTCCGGTACGGCGAGGGTCCGATCCGGGTGCGGGTGCTGCGCGACCGGACCCTGATCTGCGAGGTCTACGACACCAGCAACACCTCCCCGCATCTGCGGTACGCGACGATGACCGACGAGGGCGGGCGGGGCCTGTTCCTGGTGGCGCAGCTCGCCGACCGCTGGGGCACCCGGTACACCGCCGGGGGCAAGGTCATCTGGGCCGAGCAGCCGCTGCCCTGAGCGGGGCCGCCCCGACCGCCCCCGGCTCGGGGCGGCGGCCGGGTGCGGTACCTTGACGCGTTCCTCGACGCCCGGGTGCGGGCGATGCGGCGGGAGGACGCGACCGCTGGCCCCTCCGCGGGGCGCCGGGAGCGGTCCCGCACGGTCCGGATTCACTCATAAGTCCGGCTTATGAGCTCATAGACCGGACCCGCGTACCGACTTAGGGTTGCCTTAGCTTAGGCTTCCCATCGAGTTGCTTGTCATCGCTCGAAGGGAACCTGATCATGCCCCGCCCCCTGCGGGTAGCCATTGTCGGAGCCGGCCCCGCCGGGATCTACGCCGCCGACGCGCTGCTCAAGTCCGATGTGGCCGCCGAGCCCGGTGTCTCCATCGACATCTTCGAGCGCATGCCGGCCCCGTTCGGCCTGATCCGCTACGGCGTCGCCCCCGACCACCCCCGCATCAAGGGCATCGTCAACGCCCTGCACCAGGTCCTCGACAAGCCGCAGGTCCGCCTCTTCGGCAACGTGAACTACGGCTCCGACGTCCACCTGGACGACCTGCGCTCCTTCTACGACGCGGTGGTCTTCTCCACCGGCGCGATGTTCGACCGCGAGCTGAAGATCCCCGGCGTCGAACTGGAGGGCTCCTACGGCGCCGCCGACTTCGCCTCCTGGTACGACGGCCACCCGGACGTCCCGCGCACCTGGCCGCTGGAGGCCGAGAAGGTCGCCGTCCTCGGCGTCGGCAACGTGGCGCTGGACATCTCCCGGATCCTCGCCAAGACCGCGGACGAGCTGCTCCCCACCGAGATCCCGGCCAACGTCCACGACGGCCTGAAGGCCAACAAGGCCGTGGAGATCCACGTCTTCGGCCGCCGCGGCCCGGCGCAGGCGAAGTTCAGCCCGATGGAGCTGCGCGAGCTGGACCACTCCCCCAACATCGAGGTCATCGTCAACCCCGAGGACATCGACTACGACGAGGGCTCCATCGAGCAGCGGCGCTCCAACAAGCAGGTCGACATGGTCGCCAAGACCCTGGAGAACTGGGCGATCCGCGATGTCGGCGACCGCCCGCACAAACTCTTCCTGCACTTCTTCGAATCGCCGGTGGAGATCCTCGGCGAGGACGGGCAGGTCGTGGGCCTGCGCACCGAGCGCACCGAGCTGGACGGCACCGGCAACGTCAAGGGCACCGGCGCGTTCACGGACTGGGACGTGAACGCGGTGTACCGCGCCGTCGGCTACCTCTCCGACAAGCTGCCCAAGCTGCCCTGGGACATCGACTCGGGCACGGTCCCGGACGAGGGTGGCCGGGTGATGCAGGAGTCCGGCGAGCACCTGACCTCGACGTACGTCACCGGCTGGATCCGGCGCGGCCCGGTGGGCCTCATCGGGCACACCAAGGGCGACGCCAACGAGACGGTCGCCAACCTTCTGGCGGACTTCGCGGGCGGCCGTCTGCAGACGCCGGACGCGCCCGCCCCGGAGGCCGTGGAGGCGTTCCTCACCGAGCGCGAGATCCGCTTCACCACCTGGGAGGGCTGGTACAGGCTGGACGCCGCGGAGAGGGCGCTGGGCGAGCAGCAGGGCCGTGAGCGCGTGAAGATCGTCGAGCGTGAGGACATGCTCCGCGAGAGCGGCGCCTGAGCCCGACGGTTCGTGCGAGGGCCCGGGGCTTTCCACCCCGGGCCCTTTCGCGTGCCGCCCACCGGTGAGGAACCCGAGTGGCTGGCCGACTACGCGTCGTGCACGATGGCGCCGGGGGGCGCGACAGTCCGACCGGAAGGATCACCAGCCATGCGCACAGGCCCCATGCGACGACCGACCAGCCCGTCCCGGAAGCACTCGGCGGCCAGGGCACTGACCGGCGTCCTGGTGGCCGCGCTGGGCGCGGTCTCGCTCGTGTCCTGCTCGGACGACGACGGCGGCGACAGCGCGGACAGCACGCCCACTCCCCCCGTCAGCGCCAGCTTCTCCGGCAGCGCGCCCTCCGCGCTGGCCTCGGCCGCCGAGTCCGTCAAGGCGTCGCTCTCCGCGGCCGCCTCCTCGGCCTCGGCCCGGGCCTCGGAGTTCGAGGCGTCCGTCTCCGCCGAGGTGGCACGCGCCAACGCGGCGGCCCAGGAGCAGTTGAAGGACGTCGACGGGCGCGGCAACGCCACCGCCGACGTCTCCCTCACCGGCAAGCCCAGGTCGCAGACGGGCGGTCTGCTCGCCGTCGTCGTGAACATCACCAACAGCACGGACGCGACCGCTTCCTACGCGGTCCAGGTCGACTTCAGCGACGCCGACGGCAACGTCGTCGAGACCCGTTACGTGGGCGCCGAGGACCTGGAGCCCGGCGAACGCGCCCAGCCCCTCGCCATCAGCAGGAAGCCGGCCGAACCGCAGCTGACGGCGAAGGTCGCCAAGGCCCAGCGCTACTGACCGGCGGGCGGAGTTCCGGGGGAAGTGGAAAACAGGACCACGTCTTTGCATATGATCCTGTTTCTTCACTGAACTTTCACATGGGGGGACTTCGCCATGCGCACACGCCTGTTCTTCGCCACGGCTGCCGCCGCCGGCACCCTGGCCGCGCTCACCGCCACGCCGGCCCAGGCCGCCGAGTACTCGTCGGCACTGAAGATCCGCGGGGTGCAGTACGACGCCCCGGGCAGCGACTCCAACAACTGCGCCACGGGCAACTCCAAGGGCGAGTACCTGGAGATCAAGAACTACTCGTCGACCAAGACGGTCAACCTCAAGGGTTACGTCGTCGAGGACGCGGCCGGCAACTGGTTCGTCTTCACCGCCAACCACTACCTCCAGCCCGGCGACCAGGTGAAGCTGCGCGGGGGTCACGGCAACGACTCCGACGCCAACAACGTCGTCTACCGCGACAACTGCAACTTCATCTGGAACAACGACAAGGACTCCATCTACCTCACCAAGCCCACCGGCGCGGGCGCCGACTCGCACTCCTACACCAAGCGCGGCTCGGACCCGGACGGCAACGGCTACATCAAGTACCACGGCTGACCGGCGGGCGCAGGGCCCGCCCCGACGCGGATGACGGGCGGGCCCTGCGCACCGGCCATTCTTCAGCCCGGGACCGCGCCGGGACACGCGTGCGCGGTGCCCGGCCGGAGCGCGCCGCGCACACCCCGTGTGCGGACCCCCGGGTGACGCGTGACGGTCGGCGCAGTCGATACTGGGACGAGTCCCTGCCCCCGTCCCCCCAGGACCCATGCCAAGCACGTCGACCGTCCGCCCCGCCACCGACCCCACGATCTGGCTGGCCCGCGGCCGCCACAGCGGCCCGTCCGCCGAGGAGGTGGTCCGGCGGGCACTGCGGCGGCACCAGACCGAGGGAGCCCTCGACGACTTCCGAGAACCGGCCGAGGACGGCGCCGAGGACACCAGGGTCTTCGAGGCCCGCCTGCGGGCCGACGGCTCGGTGACCGTACGGGCCCGGCTCACCCTCTCCGGGACCGGCCACTGGGAGCTGGCCGCGGAGGCCGAGCGCCCCTGGGACCCCCGGTGGCCGTCACCCGCCGCCCTGTTCTGGCCGTCCGATCCGGACTCCGAGTGGGACCACGAGCCGCTGACCGGCGGGCGGCTGCGCGGCATCAACCCCCTGCCCGACGACGACAAGGCGCTGCGCCGCCTGCTCAAGGACGCGGCCCGGGACGGCTGGACGATCCATGTCGTCGTCCACGAGGCGATGACCACCGACGGCCGCGGCCGGACCCCGCTCGCCGGGATGCTCCCGCCGGGCCTGCGGCACCGGGTGGTCGAGCACCGCGCGGCCCCGCACCAACTCCGCTACGTCAACTGGGCGTTGCGCGACACCGGGGCGGAGGTCCCGCGCGGCGGCGCCGTGGTGCTGCCCGGCCCGGTGGCCCCGGCCGACTACGACGCGGCCGGGTTCACGGTGCGCAGCGTCTTCCTCGACGGCTCGGAACCGGCCGAGCTGATCGCCGCGGTCACCCGGTACGCCGCGCTGCCCAGGCCACTGCCGGACGGCGCCGAGGCGGTGGTGACCGCGCTGCGCGAGCGGTGGGGGCTGCTCACCCTCGAGGAGGAACTGGCCCGCGAGCGGGCCCTGGTGGCCATGTACTCCGACGCGCTGGAGGCCATGACCAAGTCCCGCGACCTGTACCGGGAGGCCGCCGAGCAGGCCCATGAGGCGCTCGCCGCCTACCGGGAGTCCGGCGACGCCCCGCCCCCGGAGCGGCCCCGGCCCGAGTCGCCGCTCCAGCAGCTCACCCGGGGTTTCGGACGGCTGCGGGAGAGCGCCCTCGCCAGGCGCCCGGGCACGACGGTGGGCGCCCCGCGGGACGAGGAGCCCGCGGAGCGCCACAGCGACGTCGGCTGACGCCTGCTACTTCGCCGTACCGACCCGCGCCGGTTCCTGATCCGGTGCCTCGGCGCCGGGCCGCGTCCGCACGGTCAGGTGGACCAGCAGGGCGGCCAGGGCCACCAGGCACGCGCCGACGGCGACCGGTCCGGCGGCCCACGCCGGGGCGAGGGTGAGGTCCAGCGCCCGGGACAGGCCCGCCGAGGGCAGCCCGCCCTCGAACAGCTGGGCAGCGGCCAGCGCGCCCGGCAGGACCGCGGCGCCCGCGAGGACCACCGCGTCGACCCGCAGCGTCAGCAGCAGCGCCCAGGCCAGGCAGACCACCGACATGCCGAGCGTGAGGGCGTAGACCCGCAGCGAGGCGCCGTCGCGGTAGAGCGGGAAGTGGGCCACCGCGCACAGCACCAGGGCCGCGACGGCGAACCTGCCCGGCCAGACGGGCGGGCGGACCGTCCGCCGGGCCGTGAGGGTCCTGGCCGCGCGCCCTTCGGCGACGGGCCCGGAGTCCTCGGGCGGTTCGGGCTCGGCGCCCTGCGCGGGCCGGCCGGTCTCCGCGGCCTCTCCGGCCTCGACGGACGCGGGGGTCTCGCCGGACTCCTGCGACAGCCGTCGGATCAGTTCGACGAGTTCCTCGACCGGGCGGCCGGTGGCGGCCGCGCGGACCGCCTCCCGCCCGCAGTGGGGTTCGAGGTCGGCCTGGTGCAGCAGCGCCACCAGCCGGGTCACGTCGTCCAGCGGGCGCTGTTCGGCCGCGGCGCGGATCGTCTCGTCCGCGCTGCGCGCGGTGCGCGGCGGCCGGGTGAGCAGGTCGACCAGTTGGGTGACGTCCTCGACCGAGCGGTCGACGCCGACGGCGCGGAGCGCCTCCAGGGTGGCCCGGGCGTGGTCGGGAGAGTGCTCCAGCAGGGTGATGAGGTGGGCGACTTCCTCCACGGGCCGGTCGGCCACGGCGGCGTGCAGGAGGCCGCCGACCGGATCGTGGTGCGCGGGCCCGGACGCGTCGGGCGGAGCCGAGGGTACGGCGGCGGATATGTCGGAGTCGTTGGTACTGGGTGACGAAGAGCGGGTGATCATGCTCGGCTCCAGGGGAGATGCGTTGCCGGTGATGCGCCCCCGAAGCGACACGCGACTGTACGCAGACCATTACTAGGGGTGTCCGTCCCGCCCCGCCACCCGAGTGGTCCGGGCGGATGAGCCGCGCGTCACAGCCGGGACAGATGTTCGGCGGCTACCGTCGGCGTGCCGGGTCATACGCGCGCCGCAGCAGGGAATCCGTCAGGAGACGCGTACGCGCTCCACGAGTGAGGAGGCACCGGTGGACTCGACCACACAGCTGATCGTGCTCGCCGCGGTCCTCGCGGCCGCCCTGCTGGCCCTGGCCGTGACGGTGCTGGTCAGGCTGGTGCGGACCCGGCGCCGGCTGCGGCGCGCGGGCCTGCCGACCGGTCCGCGCTGGGTGTTCTGGGGCGCGCTGGCGTACTTCGTGCTGCCGGTCGACCTCGTCCCCGATCCGGTGTACCTGGACGACATCGGCGTACTCCTGCTGGCCCTGCGCACGCTGCGCGGGTCCGCCGGGACGGTGATGGAGCACGGGCCCCGTGTCGGCCAACGGGCGGGCCGGGAGCGGTAGTCGGGCCACCCGGGCCGATGATGGTGACGGAGAGTAAGGAAACCAATCACCCGTTCGAATCGTATAAGTGGGTGGAAGCCGAAGGAAGTCGGCGGACCAAGCGACGTCCCAGGGTGGGTGCCTCGCTTGACCGGAGCAGCACCGGCGAGGGAGAGACGATGCAGCCGTTCGCACTCAACTACGCACGTCCGGCAGCGGACATCGAGGTCAGCGCTGTCTACGCCTACGATTCCGGACTGCAGTTGAACGTGCTCCTGGACGGGCGGATCGCCGCCAGCGACCACGCACTGCTCAGAGAACTGGGGACAACGACGTCAACCGCGGGCTCGAAGACACACTTCGACGACTGAACGCGGAACAGCCCTTATGACCGTACTGATTCTGACCACTGAAGAGGACGTCACCGCCGACATGGTGATCGTGCACCTCAACGCCCGCGCGGTGCCGGTGGTCCGGCTCGATCCCGCCGACCTGACCGGTGGGGCCGCGCTGTCGGGGGAGTATGTGCACGGCGCCTTCCGCGGCCATCTGTCGTCCGGGGGGCGGCTGGTGAGCCTGGACGGGGTGCGCTCGGTGTGGGTACGCCGTCCGGGGGCGCCGGCGGCCCGTGCGCGGCGCCCGTCGCCCTGGCTGACGGAGGAGTCCGCGCAGGCGCTGTACGGCATGCTGCGCTCCAGCGGCGCCCGCTGGATGAACGACCCGGACGCGGCGCACCGGGCGCGGCACAAGCCGTGGCAGCTGCGGCTCGCCCAGAGCTGCGGTCTGCCGGTGCCGGCGACCCTGATCACGACCTTCCCGCAGGCAGCCCGCGATTTCGCCGGCCGCTATCCGGACCTGGTCGTCAAGCCGGTCTCCGGCGCGCATCCGCAGGACCCGCCGCGGGCGGTGCCGACCAGCAGGGTCGCCCCGGACGCGGACTTCTCCGCGGTGGCCTTCGGGCCCACCCTGTTCCAGCGGCGCGTCGCCAAGCGGGCCGACATCCGGCTCACCGCCGTGGGCGAGCGCCTGCTCGCCGCCCGCCAGCCGGTGACGGCCGACGCGCGTCCGGACGAGGTGGACGTCCGGTTCGCCTCCACCACCGTGCCCTGGGAGCCGGCCGAGGTGCCGGCCCGGATCGCCGAGGGGGTGCGCGCCTATCTGCGCGGCGCCCAACTCGCCTACGGGGCGTTCGACTTCGTCGAGGACGCCGACGGCACCTGGTGGTTCCTGGAGTGCAACCAGTCGGGGCAGTTCGGTTTCATCGAGGTGGACACGGGCCAGCCGATCGCGCGGACGATAGCGGAGTGGCTGGCCGGGCCGCCCGGGCACCGGTCCTCGCGGTTGGACGGTGCCGGTTCGACGGCCTGCTGAGTCAGAGCTGCCCGGGCGGCAGGGCGGTGCGCTGCCAGCCGTTGCCGGGGTGCGCGGGGCGCTCGGCGGGCGCCGCGCCGAAGGAGCTCAGCGGCTGCATGACGAACTCCAGTTCCCTGCTGACGCGCTCGGCCTCCCGGCGCACCTGTGAGGGAACGTCGCCGCGCTCCGAGATCAGTCGGTCGTAAATGGGGGAATCCTGGAACACCCGTCAACGCGCCTTTCGCATCGCGGCCCATCCGCATGGGCACGACCGCTGAGTGTAGGCGCCCGAGTACACGGGGGTGCTAATTCACGGATCGGCCTTGACGGCGGGCGGCGCGATGGTAGAGCGCCACGGCACACCTCGCGCCCCCGTTCACGCCCCCGTGGTGGAACCCGGGCGGACGATCATGAGGACCGTGACGGTCGCCCAGAGCAGGTTGAAGACGCCGGTGAACATGGCGAGTTGGACCGTGCCGGACCTCTCCACGGAGCCGTCGGCGGTGAGCCGTTCCAGGATGTCGTCCTGGCGGGGCAGGACGAAGGCGGCCAGGATTCCCGCGGCGACGGCAGTGAGTGTGATCGACGTGACAAGCCAGGCGTCGCCGAGGACACCCATCGCGGCGGCGGTGGCCAGGCCGAGGAGGGGCACAGCGATCCCGATGCCGGAGTAGACCCGGCAGATGCGGTGCAGCAGCCGGACCGTGGTCAGACCGCGCTCGCCGGCGTCCCCGGCCGCGCGCGCCGCCGGGGGGAACATGCTGGCGGCGACGGCGACCGGGCCGACGGCCACGATCGCGGCCAGGACGTGCAGGGTGAGCAGGAACTTCGTCATCGGGCGGCGTCGCCTCCGGGCCACGGGGTGCTGGGGTACGCCGCCACGCTAGGAGCCGCCCGGGTGATCGCACAGTGGCGGAAGTGACAGCTTCCGACGGATTCCCGCCAACACCTCTGAGCTGCGACTCCGTGGCGGACAGGGCCCCGACCTCGGTCGCGGGCCCCGGCGGGAACCCGCCTATCGTGGGCGTCATGCACACCGTGGCGATCCTGGTCCTCGACGACGTGGTGCCGTTCGACATGGCGGCGCCCATGCAGGTGTTCGACTGGACGCTGCTGCCGGACGGCCGCCCGGCCTACCGGGTCCGGCTCTGCGCCGAACGGCCCGAGGTGCGCGCCGACTGCGGCTTCACCCTGCGGGTCGACCGGGGCCTGGAGGCGCTGGCGGACGCGGACACGATCATCGTGCCGGGCCGCGCCGAGGGCGCCCCTCCCCCGTCCGCCGAGGTGCTCGCAGCGCTGCGGCGGGCCGCCGGTGCAGGCACCCGGATCGCGTCGGTGTGCGTGGGCGCGTTCGTCCTCGCGGAGGCCGGCCTGCTGGACGGCCTGCGCGCCACCACGCACTGGGTGGCCGCCGACGCCCTGGCCCGAGCCCACCCGAAGGTGCGGGTGGAGCCGGACGTGCTCTACGTCGACAACGGTCGGATCCTCACCTCGGCGGGGGCGGCCGCCGCGCTGGACATGTGCCTGCACATGATCCGCCGGGACCTGGGCTCGGCGGTCGCCGCCAACGCCGCCCGGATGTCCGTGATGCCCCTCGAACGGGAGGGCGGACAGGCCCAGTTCATCGTGCACCCGCACCCCCCGGTGCCGCGCGGCTCGACGCTGGAGCCGGTGCTGCAGTGGATCGAGGACCATCTGGCTCAGGAGATCACCCTTTCGGCGATGGCGGCCCGCTCGGGGATGAGCGAGCGCACCTTCGGCCGCCGCTTCCGGGAGCAGACCGGCACCACGCCCCTGCAATGGCTGCTCAGGGCACGGGTGCGGCGCGCCCAGTACCTGCTGGAGAGCAGCGACCAACCGGTCGAACGCATCGCGCGTCAGGCCGGTTTCGGCTCGCCCACCGCGTTCCGGGAACGCTTCCGCAAAACCGTGGGCACCACGCCGTACGCCTACCGCGCCGCCTTCCGTACCAGGGCCGCCGACCCCGCCGGGGTAGGTGCCTGACAGCAGTTCGAAGGGGTGGCTCCGAAAATCACCCGAGTCCCCCGGCCGCTCCCGCCGTTGTTCACGGGGCATCCCCCATCGCACGGACGGTGTACGCCCATGAACTGCTCCAGCCGCCTCCTCGCCGCCCTCTACCTGACCACCAGCACCGGGCTGGCCTGGACAGCGGTCCTCGAATACCGGTACGGGCCCCTGTGGGCCGCGTGTCTGTTCTGCGCCGCCAGCATCGTGCCGGTGATCGGCGTGGTCCGCGAGAGCGTGATCGGCGACCAGCGCCGTGCCCTGGAGGAGTGGGCGCGGCGCGCGGTGACGCCCGGTCCGCTCGGCGGCGGCCCGGACCAGGACGCCACCGAGCACATCGTGCGCGCGGAACTCGGGGTCGCCTGCTGCGACCGGTGGTGGACGAGCCTCGGCTGCGACCACGACCGCAGCTGCCCGCACCGGGTTCCGCGCAGCAGCGCGGCCTGAGCGGCCAGGGCGGCCGGGGTCAGGCGACCTGGCCGCTGTGCAGGGCCGTGTAGGCGCCGCCCAGGTTCATCAGCTCCTCGTGGGTGCCGATCTCCTCGGCGCGGCCGTCGGCCATCACCACGATCCGGTCGGCGCCGCGCACCGTGGACAGCCGGTGCGCCACCACGAACGTGGTGCGTCCGCGCATCAGCCGGGCGAGCGCCTGCTGCACCAGCGCCTCCGAGCGGGTGTCCAGGGCCGAGGTCGCCTCGTCCAGGACCAGCACCCGGGGGTCCCGGATCAGGGCGCGGGCGATGGCCAGGCGCTGGCGCTGGCCGCCGGACAGCCGGGCGCCGCGCTCCCCCACCAGGGTGTCCAGGCCCTGCGGCATGCGCTCGACGAACTCCAGGGCGTTGGCGTCGCGCAGGGCCGTGCGCACGGACTCCTCGTCGGCGTCGTCCATGCCGTAGGCGACGTTCTCCCGGATCGTGCCGTCGAACAGGATGGACTCCTGCGGGACGACCGAGACGAAGCGCCGGTAGGTGCGCAGGTCCAGGGTGTTCATGTCGGTGCCGTCGAGGAGGATCCGCCCGGAGGTCGGCCGGATGAAGCCGATGACCAGGTTGAGGACGGTGGACTTGCCCGCCCCCGAGGCGCCGACCAGGGCGATGGTCTCGCCCGGCGCGACCGAGAGGTCGAAGTCCCGGACCGCGGCCCGGCCGCCGTCGTAGGCGAGGCCCACGTCCTGGAAGGTGACCGCGCCGCGCAGCGCGGTGAGTTCCTTCTTGCCCTCGTTGTCCTCCAGTTCGGGCGCCTGGAGGACCTCGCCGACGGAGCGGACCGACTCCAGGCCCTTGGTGATGACGGGGGCGAGACCGGCGAGGGTGGCGGTGGAGTTGGTCAGGGTGGTCAGGAAGGCGCTGAGCATCACGACGTCGCCGGGGGTGACGCCCCAGACGCGGTAGTACGAGATCAGGGCCGCGCCGGCCAGCACCAGCACCCCCAGCACGTTGAGCACGACCCAGGACAGCGAGCCGAACTTGCCGTTGACGAGGTCGAGGCGCATTCCGGAGGTCAGCAGCCGGTGCAGGGTGCCGTTCATCCGGCGCAGCGCCTTGCCCTCCAGGCCGTGGGCGCGGGTGACGGGGATGAGCCGGGTCATCTCGGTGACCTGGGAGGAGAGGGTCTCCACCTCGTGGCGGAAGTGTTCGTTGTGGGTGCGCAGCCGGGACCTGAGCCGGGCGACGACGAGCGCGGCGGCGGGTACGACGATCAGGAAGACCGGCAGGAACTCGGGGGTGCGGAAGCCGATGATGACGAGTCCGCCGATGAGCACGGTGGTGGCGCCGAGGCCCATCTCGGCGGTCTGCTGCACCATCTGCTCGACCGTCTCGACGTCGCGCACCACCTTCGCCTGGAGCACTCCGGCGCTGACCCGGGAGTGGTAGCCGATGGACAGCTGCTGCATCCGGGTGCACAGCGCGGAGCGCAGGGTGGTGCCCATCCGGCGGACGCTGCCGTACAGGAGGCGCACGTAGAGGACGTGCAGGGGGTAGTTGACGAGCAGGATGAACATGATGACGCCGGTGGAGAGCCAGAGCCGGCCGATCGGGCCGTGCTCCACGACGGTGTCGATGATCTCGGCGGTCACCAGCGGCAGCAGCCAGATCGGGCTGTGTTTGACGGTGAACACCCCGACCGCCGCGCCCAGTCGGCGGCGGTCGGGGTGGAACAGGTAGGCGAGGGTGCGGATGGGGTGTTCGCCCCGGTAGCGGTGGTCGAGGGGTCTTTCCAGCGGCGAGGCCACGGGCGGTGGTCCTTCCCAGGGTCTGCGGCGAACGAGGAGCGGGCCCGGGACCGGCAGTGGACCGACCCCGGGAGCAAGCGCTTTCTAAGCCTGCCCTCTCCTCATACCCCGTCGCCCCCCGCCGCGTCCAGGGCGGCGATCTCCTCGGTGGTCAGGACGAGTTCGGCCGCGGCGGCGGAGTCCCGGACCGTCTCCGGGCGGCTGGCGCCCGGAATCGGCACCACGACCGGGGACTTGGCGAGCATCCAGGCCAGGCAGACCCGCTGCGGGCTCACCCCGTGGGCCTCGGCGACGGCGGCGAAGGGGGCGTGGGCCGAACCCAGGCCGCCCGCCCGGGAGATGCCGCCGAGCGGGCTCCAGGGCAGGAAGGCGATGCCGAGTTCGTCGCACAGGCGCAGTTCGGGCTCGCTGGAGCGGAAGGCCGGGGAGAACTGGTTCTGCACCGAGACCAGCCGGCCGCCGAGGATCTCGTACGCCCGCCGGATCTGCCCGGGGTCGGCGTTGGAGACGCCCGCCATACGGATCTTGCCCTCGTCCAGCAGGTCGCGGATCGCTCCGACGGACTCCTCGTAGGGCACCCGCGGGTCGGGGCGGTGGAACTGGTAGAGCCCGATGGCCTCCACCCCGAGCCGGCGTAGGGACGCCTCGCAGGCCCGCTTCAGGTGGGCGGGACTGCCGTCCCGGGTCCAACTGCCGTCGCCGGGGCGCAGATGGCCGCCCTTGGTGGCGACCAGGACGTCGGCGCCCCGCGGGTGGGAGGCGAGGGCCTTGGCGATCAGGGTCTCGTTGTGGCCGACCTCGTGGGCGTCGCGGTGGTAGGAGTCCGCGGTGTCGATCAGGGTGACGCCGGCGTCGAGGGCGGCGTGCAGGGTGGCGATCGAGCGGGCCTCGTCCGGGCGCCCCTCGATGGACATGGGCATCGCGCCCAGTCCGACGGCGCTGACATCGATATCACCGATGCGGCGGATCTGCATGGGCGCGTGACCTCTTCCGGCTCGTGCGCGGTACGGCGGGTGGTCCCGGCCCGCCGGGGGGACGCGGCCGGGACGCGCTCCCAGCCTGACGGCCCCGGGGGCCGCGGGTCCAATAGAGGAAAGAGAACGCATTCATCGGCGGCGGCGCTGAATCGGCGACGGTGCCGAAGGGCCGGCGGCGCTGAAACGCCGGAACCGCGGCGCCGGTAGGGCACCGCGGGTCCGGGTGACTCACCGTCAGGCCGGCCGGCCTGGCGTCGGGCTCACTTCGAGGCCAGGTACTCCTCCACTCCCGGCGCCTCGTGGGCCTCCTCGACGATCACCATGGCGCCGACGGCCTTGGCGTCGGGCTTGAGGACGTAGGTGGAGGAGCTGGCGGGCTTGGCCTTGTCGGAGAAGTTCTGCGGGGTGCCGAGGCCGGCGTCGGCGTTGGACTGCGACCGGTGCGCGGCGACCACGTCCTCCCGGGCCAGGCTGCCGTCCTCGCACGCCTTCTTCAGGTCGGCGCCCATGAGCTGGGCCGCGTTGTAGCCGGAGAGCACACCGGAGTCGACCAGGGCGCCCGGGTACTTCTTCTGGTAGGCGGCCACCATCGTCTTCACCCCGGGCACGTCCGCCGAGACGGCCGGGGCCGCGCTCACCACGCTCAGCATGGCCTCCAGGGCCTTCGCCGCCGGCGTCTCCATCAGCTGCGGGGCGTAGCCGGGGGCGTTGCTGACGACGGGCACCTGGAGCCCGCGGGAGGCGGCGACGCCGACCAGCGAGGCGGTCTGGGCGGGGCCGGCGCTGATCAGGATCGCCTTGACGCCTTCCTTGCGCAGCGCCGAGACCTGCGCGGACAGGTCGGTGTCGGTGGCCTTGATCTTCTGGCCGACGACCTTCAGCCCGGCCTTCTTGGCAGCCCATTCGGAGCCTTCCAGGGCGTTGGCTCCGTAGTCGCCCTCGAAGTAGACGTGGCCGATCGTGTCGCCCTTGGCCAGGCCCTTGGTGCGGGTGAGGAAGTCGACGGCGGCGATCATGTCCAGGTCGTAGGTGGTGCCCAGCACCTGCACGGAGTCCTTCCCGAGCAGCGAGGCTGCCCAGGCCTGCGGGAAGGTGAGCATCTTGTCGCGCTCGATGTCGTCCAGCAGGGCCGCGACCACCGGGGAGCCGATGACCTGGGGCAGCGCGACCACGTCCGGGGCTATGTCGGCGTAGGCGGTGACCGCCTTCTGCACGTCGTAGCCGTGGTCCTTGACGACGATCTCGACCTTGCGGCCGCAGATGCCGCCCTTGGCGTTGGTCTCGTCGGCCCACATCTGCTGGGCCTGCACGATGGACTTGCCGAGGGTGGCGTACGGGCCGGTCAGGTCGGTCAGCGCGCCGAGCTTGATGGCCTTGTCGGTGACGCCGGGTCCGGCCTTGACTCCGTCGGCGCCGTCCGCGGCGCTGTCGCTGTCCGCCTTGGAGCTGCATCCGGTGCCGGCGAGGAGCAGGGCGGTCAGGGCGGCGGCCAGGACCGTCCTGGTGCGGTGCGTGGGGTGGTTCACGGTGTCGGCTCCTTGGCTCGTACGGCTGAGGCGGATGGTTGGGCCGGGGTCGCGGGGTCCGCGGCCCCGGGGGCGGCGCGTCGGCGGTTCAGGCGGGCGCGGGTGCGCCGGACCAGGCCGTGCAGCCCGTCGGGGGCGAAGAGCAGGATCAGGACGATCGCCGCTCCGTAGAGGTAGCGGGCGGCCTCGGTGGGGCCGACCACGCCGTCGGTGGTGCCGGGGGCGGCCACCAGGGGGAGCTGGTCGGCGTACCGGGTCATCAGCAGGGGCAGCGCGGTGACGAACACCGCTCCCGCAGTGGCGCCGGCCACCGAGCCGAGGCCGCCGATGACGATCATGGCGAGGTAGTCGACCGAGAGGGCGAGCCCGAAGTAGTCCGGGACCACCCGGCGGAAGGCGAGGGCGAGCATCACCCCGGCCAGGCCCGCGTACATGGAGGAGACCACGAAGGCCGCCGAGCGGTAGCGGGAGACGTGCACGCCCATCACCGCGGCCGCGGTCTCGCTGTCGCGCAGGGCCACCAGGGCCCGGCCGGGGCGTCCGCGCAGCAGACCCCGGGCGGAGAACCAGGTGAGCGCGAACAGGGCCAGGCCCAGGTACCAGAGCCGCTCCTCGGCGCCGAACGGGATCCCCAGCACGGTCAGTTCGGGGTCGGACTCGGTGAAGGTGAACCCGCCCAGCTCCAGCGGCGGCACCGAACTGCCGTTGAAGCCGCCGGTGACGGAGTCCGCGGTGAGCAGGACGTGGTGTCCGAGGAAGACCAGGGCGAGGGTGGCGACGCCCAGGTAGATGCCGCGCACCCGGCCGGCGACGGGGCTGAAGAGTCCGCCCGCGGCCCCGGCGAGCAGCACCGCGAGGACCAGGGCGACGGCGGGCGGCAGTCCGGGGCCGGTGTCGCCGGCGAGCCAGACGTAGCCGTAGGCGCCGACGGCGAGGAAGAAGGCGTGGCCGAGGGAGAGTTGGCCCGCGGTGCCGGAGAGCAGGCCGAGGCCCACGGCGCCGACGGCGGCGGCCATCGAGAACAGGCCGATGCGCAGCCAGAAGGCGTCCAGGTAGAAGGGCAGGACGCACAGCACGACGACGAGCAGGACGGTCCAGGCGCGGTAGCGTCGCAGCAGTTCAGACACGGGCCGCTCCCTTCGCGCCGAACAGCCCGTTGGGCCGCACGAGGAGGACCAGGATCATGACCGCGTAGGGGGCGACGTCGCCGAATCCCTCGCCGAGGACGTGCAGGTCGGTCTGGTAGCCGGCGACCAGGGCCTCGGTCAGGCCGATCAGCATGCTGCCCGCGAGGGCGCCGGGCGGCGAGGCCATGCCGCCGAGGATGGCGGCCGGGAACGCCTTCAGCGCGATCTGTCCGGTCGTACGCTCCAGGCCCGGGGCCGGGAAGGCCGCGAGGAAGACCGCGGCCAGTGCGGCGAGGCCGCCCGCCAGGCACCAGGCGAGGGTGCGCATCCGCACCAGCCGTACGCCCATCAGGGCGGCCGCCTCCATGTCCTCGGCCGAGGCCCGCAGCGCCAGGCCCCAGTCGGTGTACCGGAAGAGGGCGAAGACGCCGCCGATGACGACGGAGGAGACCACGATCGCGGCGAGCCGGCTGTCGGCGACGGTGATGGGGCCGAGGCCGCTGACCGAGTCGCCCCAGGGGTCGCCGAGCGAGAGCAGGTCCCCGCCGATGCGGCGGGACAGATCGGTGAGCAGGACGATGTCGACACCGATGGTGACGATGGTCTGCACATGGGAGGAGTGCGCGTCCTGGCCGCCGGCCTGGAGCAGGAACCGGTCCATCAGGCCCGCGACGCCCGCCGTGACCAGGACGGCCACCGCGAGGGCGCCCGCGAAGCCGATGTCCTCGTGGAGGACGGCGGTGAGGTAGCCGCCGAGCAGGAGCAGGGAGCCGTGGGCGAAGTTGATGACGCCCGAGGCCTTGAAGATGATGACGAACCCGAGGGCGACCAGGGCGTAGACGGAGCCCAGGGCGAGGCCGTTGAGGACGTTGTCGAGGAAGCCGGTCATGCCGCGTCCTCCCCGTTCGCGCCGTTCGCCTCGGCGGCCTCGGGAGCGTCGGTCGCCTCGGTGCCGAGGTAGGCGCGCAGCACCTCGGGGTCGCGGCGGACCTCGTCGGGGGTGCCGTGGGCGATGACGCGGCCGAAGTCGAGGACGGTCACCTCGTCGGCGAGCCGCATCACCAGCCCCATGTCGTGCTCCACCAGCACCACGGACAGGCCGAGTTCGGCGCGCACGGCGCGGATCGTCTCGGCGGTGCGGGCCCGTTCGGCGGCGTTCATGCCGGCCACGGGTTCGTCGAGCAGCAGCACGGTTGGCTCCAGACAGAGGGCGCGGGCGAACTCCACGCGCTTGCGGTCGCCGTAGGACAGCAGGCCGACCGGGGAGTCGAAGTGGGGCCCCAGGCCGGTCAGTTCGGCGATCTCCCGGGCCTTGGCGAGGTGCTCGCGCTGTTCGCGCACGACGTGCGGCAGACGCAGGGCGCTGGCGGCGAAACCGGCGCGGGAGAGGAGGTGGCGGCCGAGCATCAGGTTGTCGGCGACCGTTCCCTGGGTGGTGACGATGTTCTGGAAGGTGCGGGCCACGCCCAGGGCGGCGATGCGGTGCGGGGCGAGCCGGGTCAGCTCGGTGTCGCCGAGGCTGACGGTGCCGGAGGCGGGGCGGTACAGGCCCGACAGCACGTTGAAACAGGTGGACTTGCCGGCCCCGTTGGGCCCGATGATCGCGTGCGCGGTGCCCGGGGCGACGGTGAAGGACACCGAGTCCAGGGCGGTGAGCCCGGCGAACCTGACGGTGACGTCCCGCACGGCGAGCACCGGTGGCGTGGTGGTGCGGTCGTTCACGCGGCCCCCTGACCGTCGGCGGTCTCGCCCAGGTACAGCCGCCGTACGGCGTCGGTGCGGGCGAGTTCGTCGGCGTCCCCGGAGAGCCGGACCTCGCCGACCTCCAGGACGTAGGCGCTGTCCGCGAGGGAGAGCGCCATGCCGGCGTTCTGTTCGACCAGCAGCACGGCGGTGCCCTGGCCGTTGATCTCCTTCACCACGTCGGCGATCCGGGCGACCATCTGCGGGGCGAGACCGAGGGAGGGCTCGTCGAGCAGGAGCAGCCGCGGGGCGGCCATCAGGGCGCGGCCGATGGCGAGCATCTGCTGTTCGCCGCCGGAGAGCAGACCGGCGGCCTGTCCGGTGCGTTCCGCCAGCCGCGGGAAGAGGGAGAACACCCGGTCCCGGGACTCGCGGACCAGGGCGGGGCTGCGCCGGCCGAGCCCGAGGCCGCCGGTGCGCAGGTTCTCGTCGACGGTGAGCCCGGCGAACACCCGCCGGCCCTCCGGTACCTGCACCACACCGGCGCGGACCGCGGCGACCGGGTCGCGGCCGTCGAGTTCCGTGGCGCCGTAGCGGATGCGCCCGGCGGTGACCGCGCCGCGGTGCAGGCGCAGGGTGCCCGACACCGCGCGCAGCAGCGTGGTCTTGCCCGCGCCGTTGGCGCCGAGCAGGGCGACGACACCCCCGTGCGGGACGCTCAGCGACACGGAGCGGAGGGCGGACAGGGCCCGGCCGTAGGTCACGTCCACTTCCTCGACGTGCAGGGCCGGTTCGTCGTCCGGTGGTGCTTCGGGCATCACGGCTCCTCGGGTCCGTGCCGCTCGGCACGGGACGTTGGGGGAAGGGGAGCTCACGACAGCACGAGCGCGGGCAGGCGGAACAGGTCTGCGGGCGGGGTCGCTGCGCGGTCCCAACGGGTACGGGCGGGGTTTGTGCGGGTGCCCAGGGGTGAGGTGCGCGAAGGTTCCCCGGCGAGGGCGGGGGCAGGCAGGAGGGCGGGGGCGAACCGGCTCGACGGGGGCCCGGGACGGGGGTGCGGAGGCTGGTGCGGATGGCTTGAACGGTAGGTGCGGCGGCCTGGCGCGGGCGGCCTGAACAGAGGCGCGGCGGCCCGGTGCGGGCGGCCTGAACAGAAGCGTGGCAGCCCGGTTCGAGGACCCGGAACGGGCGCGGTACGCACCCCGGGTGCAGGGGCCGGAACGGCAGACCGGGGCGGCAGCCGGTGCCCGTGCCAAGGGCATCCCCGGGGCGGGGACCCCGGAATGGCGGTACGGCGCCCTCGTGCGGTGGCCGGCCCTGCGCCCCGGCGCGGGACCCCCGTACGACGGCACGCGCCCCGAGGCGGGCCCGGCGGGACGGGCGCCCCGGTGCGGGACTCGGAACAGCCGTACGGCGCCCCCGTTCGGGGCGTGGGCCACGCCCCGAACGCGGTCGGCGCCCGGATCGGGGTCCGGGCGCCGTGGGGTGCGTGAGGTGCGTGGGGTGCGGTCGGTTCAGCGCAGGAGTCTGCGGGCCGTCAGGGCCAGGCTGATCTCCACCACGTCCAGCGGGCGGGCCAGGGAGCGCCCGGTGAGCTGTTCGCAGCGGCGCAGCCGGTTGAGCACCGTGTTGCGGTGGCAGTACAGCCGCTCGCCCGCGCGCTGGGCCGAGCCGTCGCAGGTCAGCCAGGCGGACAGGGTGTCCAGGAGGACGTCCCGGTCGGCGGGCTCCAGACGGAGCAGGGGGCCGAGGACCCGGTCGGCGAGGGTGGCGCCGAGCTCGGGGCAGGAGACGACGAGGGCCTCCGGGAGGTGCTCGGTCAGACGGATCGTGCCGCCCCCGGGCGGGCACATGTTCAGGGCGAGGTCGGCCAGTCGGCGGGCGTCGCCCACGGTGGCGAGGCCGGAGACCACGTTGCCGATGCCGATCCTGCTGCCCGGCGCGGACAGGTCCAGGGCCTGGACGGGGTCCTCGTCGCCCTCCGGGTCCTCGTCGCCGACCAGGACGATGCCGTAGTCCACTTCCCCTCCTGGATGCCAGTGCACACGGGTGCCGGGCGGTACGGCGACGGTGCGGGCGCCCGCGGCTGCCGCCGGCCGTCCGCCGGTGACCGCGACGACCACGAACCGGCCGTGTTCCGGCAGGTCGAGGGCGTCGGCGGCCTCGGGCAGGTCGGCGATGCGGCTGGTGCCGTCGAGGAGGGCGGCGGCCAGCAGCCGTACCCGGTTCTCGCGCCGCCAGGCCAGCTGCCGTTCGGCCTGCCGGTAGGCGTCCGCCACGAGGGTGCAGTGCTCGTCGACGAAGTCCCACACGTCGGTCGCCACATGGACGAGCAGCCGTACGTCCTCGGGGGCGGTGCGGGAGGTCTCCTCCACCAGCCGCTGCCAGACCAGGGAGCCGCCGAGGCGGAACGCGTGCAGCAGGGCGTCGAGCGGCAGGCCCTGCTCCGCCCGGCGGACGCCGATCTGCCAGGAGCAGCGGCGGGCCGCGTCCCGGTTGCCGCGCGGGTCGAGCAGGGAGAGCACGCTGTGCCGCAGCGAGCGGTGCACCTCCTGCCAGGTTCCGGCGTAGTCGCCCTCCATGGCCGTGCGGTAGGCGGTCTCCTGGTCGCGCAGCAGCGCCACCAGCCGTTCGGTGAGGTCCGGCAGGTCGTCGAGGAGCGAGCGCGCGGCCCGGTGCAGGACGACCAGTGCGTCGGCGTCGATGAGCGACCGGCCGCGCCGCCCCCCGCGCGGCTGTGGAACGGGCGTCGGCCCGGTGCGGATCATCGCGCGTGTCCGTACGGCAGGATGCATCGCGGTCCTCCCCCAACCTCGGACTCCCGGCGGTGCGCCCGTGCCGGGAGGCTCAGCGGTGTCCGGTCGCCCGCGTCGCCCGTACGGCGGCGGCGGCCGCCCGACTCGTCCTGCCCCGAAGGATGACATACCGTCCGGTCGGTCCCTAGGGTCGTGCACCGGTCTTTTTTCCCGCTCCCGTTCACGGATCCGCACGTCGGCCGTCACCGGCCCTGTTGGTCGACCATGCGCGCCAGCTCCATCCGGGACCGCACCCCGAGCGTGGCGAAGACATTGCGCAGGTGGTAGTCGACCGTGCGGGTGCTGACGGCGAGGCGCTGTGCGACCTCCCGGTTGGTGGCGCCCTCGGCGACGTGCCGGGCGATCCTCAGCTGCTGCGGTGTCAGCCGTCCCAGTTCGCCGCCCGCGCACCCGGGCCCGGCGGCCCCGTTGGCCCGCAGCTCCCCGCGTGCCTGTTCCGCCCAGGCCCGCGCCCCGCACCGCTCGAAGCCCACGAGGGCGGCGCCGAGCCGGTCCCGGGCCTCCTTCAGCCGCCGCCGGCGCCGCAGCCATCGGCCGTGGAGAAGTTCGGTGCGGGCCCGTTCGAAGTCGCCGCCGGTCGCGTCGTGCCGGGCGAGCGCCTCGGCGTACAGCGCGTCGGCGCGGTCCTCGGGGGCGAGCAGCGCCCGGCAGCGGGCGAGTTGGGCGGGGGCGTGGGGGTCGGCGCCGAACTCGGCCCACAGCGCGAAGTCGGCGACGACGGCCCGCGCGTCGTCGCCCCGTCCGGCGAGCACGGCGGCCTCCACGAAGCAGGGCACGGCGAGCATCCAGACCGCGAAGTGGCCGCGCCGGACGCCGGGGAGCACCAGGGGGCCGAGCCGGTCGGCGGCGTCGAGGGGCCGGCCGCGGGCGAGGTCGGTGCGGGCCAGCGCCCATTCCGCGAGGGTCGCCGCCTGGGCCAGGCCGTGCCGACGGGCGGTGGCGAGGGCGGCCGTGGCGTGCGCGGTGACGGTGGCCGTCTCGCCGGCGATCGAGGCGGCCAGGGCGAGCATGGCCCGGTGGTGCGCGGCCGTGTTGCGCCGCCCGGCGCGGTCGGCGGTCCTGACGCCCTCCTCGGCGTGGGTACGGGCCTGGGCGTGTCGTCCGGCGCGCAGTTCGGCGTAGGCGAGGTACTCCAGGGCCCGGGACTGGAGGGCGGCGGAGTCCTGGTCGCGGGCGACGGCGAGGGCGCGGGCGCCGGCCCGGCGGGCCGCGACGACGTCCCCGAGGAGCAGGGCGGCGGCCGCCGCGCGCAGCAGGTTTTCGGGCCGGTCGCCCCCGTGCTCCGTGACGCGTCGCAGCGGCTCCGCCGCCTGTGCGGGCCGCAGCTCCAGCAGGGCCCGCATGCCGGTGCCGTAGTCCCCCGCGACCGGGGGGTGCGCCCCGGACGCGCCCAGGGCGGTGAGACACGCAGCCCTGTCGCCCGCGGCCCAGGCCGCGTCCGCCGCCAACAACCTCGCCGAATGCGCCTGTTCGGGTTCCTCGGCCGCCAGCAGGGACGCCGCGAGCAGCAGCGTCTCGCGGGCGTCGTCCACCGGTCCGTCCGCCAACTGCGTCCTGCCGCGCGCGAGTTCCGAGCGTCCGCGCTCGGCGGTCGACACACTCCGGTCACCGCTCATTCCAGCGACGTTACTTGGGCGTAACGCGCGGCGGAAGGATGTCGACGACGGGGTTCCGGTCCGGCAACGGACCGGTGACCTGCGGCGGAGCACCATATGAAGGATCAACGAAATGTGCCGCCGCCCAGTCGGACCGGGCGGCGGCCGTGCACGGGCACAACGGCGTCAGGAGTGGGGGCAGTTGCCCCGGTACTCCTCGATGGTCAGGCTCGGGGAGGGCAGCGGGCAGAGGAACTGCTCGTAGCGGGTGTCGTTGTCGATGAACCGCTTGAGCCAGGAGATGCTGTACTTCGCGATCGTCGTGTTCGACGAGTTGGGTGTGAAGTGGGTGGCCCCGTTCAGCTCCAGATAGGCGCGGTCCGTTCCGGACGGCAGGCTGGTGTAGAAGGGTTCGGCGTGGCTGCCGACGGAGGCGATGGTGTCGCCGTCTGCACCGAAGATCAGCGTGGGTGTGGTGACCTCGGGCCAGGTCTTGTCGAGGTTCCACGGGGTGAGCGGGATGGCCGCCTGGAGCGACGGCCGGGACTTCGCGGCCTCCAGGGTGCCGCCGCCGCCCATGGAGTGGCCCATGACGCCGAGCCTGCTGCTGTCGACGCGGGTGCGCACCGAGCTGCTCTGCGTCAGGTAGTCCAGCGCGGCGAGGAGCTGGCGGCCCCGGGAGTCGGGCTGGTCGAGGGTGGTGAGGGTGTCGATGGTGAACACCACGAAGCCCTGCGAGGCCAGGCGCGGGCCCAGCCAGGCGATCGAGGACTCGTAGGCGGTGTACCCGGGCGAGATGACCACGGCGCCGAAGGTGCCGTCGGCGGTGCTGGTCGGGTAGTAGATCGTGCCGCCGCCGAATCCGCTGACGAGGAGCGAGGAGACGGAGGTCTGCGACACGGCGTACGAGCCGCGCGAGGCCTCGATGCTGGCGTTGGTCGGCGCGGGACCGCGCTCGTAGGGGTTGGCCGCCGCCTGTGCGCCGGGACCGGCGAGGGTTCCGAGGCCGAGGACCACGGCGAGCGCCGCCGCGGCCGTGGCGAGCCGGCCGGCCTTGCGGGGCTTGGTGTGGGGGTGGTGGAGCTGCACGACGGGTCGTCCTCTCTGTCGTGGCGGCCGGACGGCACGGGGACTGCCGAACCGGTGGGCGCCGCCGTTGAACGGGCGGTGCCACTGTGGGCGCTCGGACCGGTGCCGGGGACCGGCAATGTCACCGGTCTCCCGGCACCCCTTTCGGCCGAGCGGGGGCGGCTCGGCCCGCCCGTGCCCCGGCCCGGTGTGAAACGCTCGAGGTCGTCCTGACGGCGTTGTGGAGAGGCGGCGGTATGCGCATCGGACTGCTCGGCACCGGCCCGTGGGCCACGATGGTCCACGCCCCGGCCCTGGACGGGCACCCGGAGGTGGACTTCGCCGGGGTGTGGGGCCGCCGCCCGGAAGCGGCGAAGGTACTGGCCGACCGGTACGGGGTCCCGGCCCACGACGACGTCGACGCGCTGCTGGCCGACGTGGACGCCGTGGCCGTGGCCCTGCCCCCGGCGGTCCAGGCCGAGCTGGCGGTGCGGGCCGCGCGGGCGGGCCGTCATCTGCTGCTGGACAAGCCGCTGGCGACGACGGTCGAGCAGGGGCGTGCGGTGGTCGGGGCGGCCGAGGAGGCGGGGGTGGCGTCGGTGGTGTTCTTCACCAGCCGGTTCCAGCCGGAGATCGACGCGTGGATCGCCGAACAGGCTTCCGTGGACGGCTGGTTCACCGCGTACGCCCAGTGGCTGGGCGCCGTGTTCAGCGGCGGCGACAGTCCGTTCGCGACGCCGTGGCGGCGGGAGAAGGGCGCCCTGTGGGACGTGGGTCCGCACGCCCTGTCGGTGCTGGTGCCGGTCCTCGGTGAGGTGCGGCGGGTGGCGGCGGCCGCGCACGGCCCCGGGGACACCGCGCATCTGGTCCTGGAGCACGCCGGCGGGGCGTCGAGCACGCTGACGCTGAGCCTGACCGCGCCCGAGGCCGCCGCGGGGAGCGCCGTGGAGCTGCGCGGGGCGGCGGGGGTGACGCGTCTGCCGGCGAGCGGGCAGGGCGCGCTGGAGGCCTACGGACGGGCGACGGACGCCCTGCTCACGGCCGCCCGGACGGGCCGTCCGCACCCTTGCGACGCGGCCTTCGCCCTGCGGGTCACCCGGACCCTCGCCGAGGCGGACGCCCTGCTGGGTGCGGGCGGGTGAGGTGGGCCGGGTCCACCGCTCCCGCGCCTGCTACTCCTCGAAGGGCGTCTCGTTCCAGCGGAACCAGGCCCGGTCCCCCTCGATGTGCAGGAGGAACTCGGCGACCGGGCCGTCCGGCGAGGAGAGGGTAACGCGGCGCTCGATCTCGCCGTAGGCCGCCTCCCACTCCTCCACGTGCTCGTCGACCCGTTCCAGCAGGGCGAGTTCACGGGCGAAGAGGTCGCGCACCGAGGCGTATGCGGGACCGGGGGCGAAGTGGCCGGACAGCCAGGGGAAGTCGGCCTCGTCGATCGTGATCCGCCCGACCGACTCGTCCCCGCTGCGGACCTGCCACACCATGCCGTCGAACCCCACCGTGCCTCCGTAAAGCAGTCTGTCGCCGTCAGTGCCGGATCAGCATGTCACCCGGCACCGACAGCGGCGGGGTCACGCGGTGACGGCGGGGAGGTGGAAGTTGATCCGCTCCCGGACCACCGGGTGGCCGGCCCGGGCGAAGTTCGCGGCCATCGGGAAGTTCCCCCGGTCGGTGGCCCCGCTGATCGACTCGGCGCCCTGCTCGGCCAGGAAGCGGGTGCACTCCACGAGCAGGTCGTAGGCGTAGCCGTTGCCGCGGTGCTCGGGCAGGACGCCGATGAACCCGATGACGGCGGAGGTCTGGTTGCGGGCGGGGATGTGGATGCCGACCGGCTCGCCGTCCGCGTTCCGGGCGACCTGCCACCACTCGCGCGGGGAGGGGCACCAGTGGAAGAACTCCAGCTCCTCCCGGGCGGCCTGCTCGACGCCGCCCTCCTCGATCGCCTTCAGGGCGTGCGCGTCGAGCGTGGCGGAGTGGATGCGGCGCAGGGCGTCGAGGAACACGGCGTCGTCGGCCTCGGGTGCGAAGGCGAGCCGGCCGGGCCGCTCGGGGAGTCCGCACTCGGGCGTCCAGCGGTACAGGTACCGCTCGACGAGCGGTTCGTAGCCGGCCGCCCGGGCCGCGGCGAAGGCGGTGTCGGCCGCCGCGCGGACGGCCGGGTCCTCGCGTCCCCCGGCGGGCAGGTTGAACTCCAGCTCGACCTGCCACGGGGCGGAGCGCAGGAGTGCGGCGCCCGCCTCCTCCTCGCCCTCGGCCACGTCGAACCAGTTGATGTTGACCGGTTCGGTGTCGTCGGGGCCGCCCCACCAGGCGCCGCGCGCGACGACGCGGCCGTCGCGCAGGGCGACGCGCTTCCACTCGGGCCGGTGGACGGTGGCGCGGTGCGCCTCGGCGGCGCCCAGCGGGTCGGGCAGGGCGTCGAACAGGTGGGCGTCGTGAATGTCGAGCGTACGGATGACCGGTTCGGTCATGGGTGAATCCTCCGGTGTACGAGCTGCGAGGAGCGCTCCCGGTCGGATCAGCCGAAGCACGCCGGGACTGCGGGGAGGGGAGCGCTGGAGAGGGTGAACGACACGGCACTCGCCTCCTTCCGTCGTCTCAAGGCGTGATGATCACACCGTAGGGGATCCTCCCGGGTGCGTCCACGCTTTTCCCGCGGCCGGGCCGGGCTAGGGTCGGCCCCATGACCGACGAATCCCTGCGCTCCGTCACCGTCGAGCGGACCGCCACCGGACACTTCACCGCCGTCAACGCCCGTGGCGGCACACTCGCGTTCGGCACCGAGGGCGCCGACTTCACCCCGGTGGAACTGCTGCTCGCCGCGATCGGCGGCTGCACGATGGCCGACGTGGACGTCGCCACCGCCCGGCACGCGGAGCCGGACCGCTTCACCGTCACCGTCAAGGGGCACAAGGTGAGCGACGAGCAGGGCAACCGGATGACGGACCTGGAGGTGACCTTCTCCGTCGCCTTCCCGCAGGGCGAGGGCGGCGACCGCGCCCGCGCGATCCTGCCGCGCGCGGTGAAGTCCTCGCACGACCGGCTCTGCACGGTCAGCCGCACGATCGAGGCCGGCACCCCGGTGCGGACGGTCGTCGAGGACGCCTGAAGCCCGCCCCGCCGATAATCCGTTGCGGACGCCCCGCCCGGCATCCGACCCTGGCCGCATGCCCTACCTCGTGCGCCCCGCCACCCTCGCCGACGCACCCGCCGTCACCGAACTCCTCAACCAGGTCGACGTCATCGAGATCGGCCGCCCGGAGACCGACCTCGGCACCGTCGAGGCCGATCTGAAGCACCCCGAGACCGATCTGGCCCAGGACTCCTGGCTCGCCTTCGACGAGGGACGGCTGGTGGCGTACGCGCTGCTGTGGGACGAGTCGGGCGGGGAGCGGGTCGACGTCGACCACTACGTCCTGCCCGACCACCAGGAGGCGGGGCAGCGGCTGTTCACGGCGCTGGAGACCAGGGCGCTCGCCAGGGCCCGCGGCAACGGCGCGGAGCGGGCCGTGGTCCATCTCCATCTCAACGTCGCGCCCACGCTGGACACTGCGCTGATCGAGAAGCGCGGCTGGTCCGTCGTCCGGCGCTACCACGTCCTGCACCGGCCGGTGGACCCGGAGGCGAACCCGGCGCCGGTTCCCCCCTCGGGCGTCCGGCTGCGGGCCTGCGCCGACGAGGCCGACCGCCGACGCGTCCACGAGCTGTACCAGGCCACCTTCGCCGAGCACTTCGACTTCCAGCCGCGCGCCTACGAGCAGTGGCTGCACGACATCGACGCCGAGGGCCTCGACTGGTCGCTGGTGTGGATAGCGAGCACCGAGGAGCACGGGGACGCCGGTTTCCTCCTCGCCCGTGACGACCGCGAGGCCATGGGCTGGATCCGCTCCCTCGGCGTACGCGGCGAGGCGCGCGCCCTCGGTCTCGGCGGACTGCTGCTGCGCCACGCGTTCGCCGTGTTCGCGGGCCGCGGACGGGAGACGGTGGGCCTGGGTGTGGACACCGGCAACACGACGGGCGCGCCGGGCCTTTACGCCCGGCACGGGATGACGGTCCGCTACGCGGTGGACACCTGGGAAGCCGTCCTCACCTGACGGCGGCGCCCAGGCCGCTCAGTACGCGCGGTTCGGATAGTGCGGGTCCGACCAGCGGTCCGGCCCCGTGAGCCCGATCAGCCTTATGCGGTGCAGGAGTTGCTCCGGTACGTCGAGGGCGCGCAGCCGGTCGGGGGCGAACCGGACAAGCCAGTCGGCGAGTTGGACGCGCAGGGGCTCGGGGTCGTGCCAGGTGTGCCAGGGCAGTTCGTCGCCGAGCAGCTCGTACTCCCACGCTGCCGCCGCCGTCGCCAGGTGGCGGGAGGCCACGGGGTGGTCGAGGCCGGCCCAGACGTCGAGCCACGGGGTGAGCGCGCCGGACGCCTCCGCGCACAGGGCGAGCAGCTCGTGCGCGGGGACGGCGGGCTCGGGGTCCTGGAGGCAGGCGGCCCACCAGGCGTGGAGGAACTCCCACACGACGACGGTCTGTCGCGCGGGCCACTCGCGCCAGTGGCCGCGGTCGAACGACCGGCCGACCTCGTACATGCCGAACATCGGCGCCGCCCGGCCGGCGACCAGCTCCCTGCCGAACTGGGGCAGGATGCGGCGCAGCACCGCGCCGTGGTCGTCCCAGTCGGGTGCGTCCCAGGTGCGGCGGAGCAGGTCCGCGTCCAGCTCCACGTCGGGGGTCTTCAGCAGGTCCAGTTCCTCGTCGCTGCCCCAGTGGCACTCGCACTGGGTCTCGTCGGCGGCAGCGGTCGCACCGCGGAAGGTGATGTCCAGGCCGTCCAGCGCGTGGCGCAGGCGGAGCCGGGCGGGAGTGTCGTCGAGGTTCATGCGCGGGGCCCTCACGGGGACTCCGGGCGGCTTCCGCCGGCCGAAGATCGCGACCTTACCCCCTGGAGGGCCGTCGGGCACACGGGTTTCTCACCGCTCGGCCGCGCCGGACGGCCGCCGTACCTCCTCCCCCTCCACGTTGATGTGCGGGAGGACCCGGTCCAGCCAGCGGGGTGTCCACCAGGCGTGCGACCCGAGCAGGGTCATCACGGCGGGCACCATGAGCAGGCGCACGACGGTCGCGTCGATCAGTACGCTCACGGCGAGGCCCAGTCCGAGCATCTTGACCACGATGTTGTCACTGACGATGAACGCGGCGAAGACGCTCACCATGATCAGGGCGGCGCAGGTGATGACCCGGGCGGTGATCTCCAGGGCGTGGGCGACGGACGCCTTGGCGTCCTGGGTGCGCAGCCACGCCTCGTGCACCCGGGAGAGCAGGAAGATCTCGTAGTCCATGCTCAGCCCGAAGATGATGGCGAACATCATCATCGGCACATAGCTCTCGATGGGCACCTTGCCGTTGACGCCGAGCGCGGGTCCGCCCCAGCCCCACTGGAAGACGGCCACGACGACGCCGTAGGAGGCGGCGATCGACAGGACGTTGAGGACAGCGGCCTTCACGGCGACCAGGAGGCCGCGGAAGACAACCAGGATGATCAGGAAGGCCAGGGCGACGACCACGGCGATGATCAGGGGGAGCCGTTCGGCCACGATGTCGCGGAAGTCGACCTGGGCCGCGGTGGTACCGGTCACGTAGCCCTTGGCGTCGGTGCCGGCGACCGCGTCGGGCAGCGTGTCGTCGACCAGGCGGTTGGTGAGGTCGGTGGTGCCGGCGTCCTGCGGGGAGGTCTTGGAGTAGACGGTGGAGATCAGGACGTCGCCGTCCTTGGTCGTGGTGAGCGGGGTGGCGACGGCCGCCCCGGACACGTCGTCGAGGCTCTTCTGCACCTTCGAGGACAGGTCCGAGCGCTGGGAGTCGGGCACCTTCGTCTGGTCCACGACGACGGTCAGCGGGCCGTTGGAGCCGGGGCCGAAGGAGTCGGTCATCAGGTCGTAGGCGCGCCGGTCGGTGAAGGAGGTGGGGTCGGCGCCGTCGCCGATGTGGCCGAGCTGCATGGAGAAGACGGGGATGGCGAGGACCGCGATGGTGACCAGGCCCGCGGTCAGGTAGCGCACCGGCCGGCGCGCCACGCGCTGCGCGTAGCGGTGCCAGGTGCCCTGCGGTTCGGCGCCCGGTTCGGCGTCGGTCTCGGCGACCGGCCTACGCACCCGGTAGCGGTCGATGCGGGTGCCGATCAGGCCCAGCAGGGCCGGGACGAGCGTCAGGGCGCCGGCGACCGCGGAGACCACCGTCACGGCGGCGGCGACGCCGAGTTTGCTGATGAAGGACACCCCGGACGCGGACAGGCCGGCGAGGGCGACGATCACGGTGCAGCCGGAGACCAGGACGGCCCGGCCACTGGTGGCGGCGGCCCGGCCGGCGGCCTCGACGGGATCGGCGCCGTCCATGAGGTTCTGCCGGTGGCGGGTGATCAGGAACAGCGCGTAGTCGATGCCGACGCCGATGCCGATCATCGTGGCCAGGGTCGGGGAGACGGTCGCGAAGGTGAAGGCGGCGGCCAGCAGCCCGAGGCAGGCCAGGCCCCCGACCACGCTGATCAGGGCCGTTACCAGGGGGATGCCGGCCGCGATCACACTGCCGAAGCCGATGAGCAGCACCACGATCGCCACCGCGAAGCCGATCAGCTCGCTCACCCGGTCGTTGGCCTCGGGCCGGGCCAGCTCACCGAGCGGACCGCCGTACTCGACCTCCGCCCCGGCCGATCTGAGCGGCTGTACGGCCTTGTCCACGCCGTCGAGGTAGCTGTCGCCGAGGGTGGAGGGCTGCACGTCGAACCGCATGGTGATGTAGGCGGTCTTGCCGTCCGTGGACACCGGGCCGACGTTGGGCTGGCCGCTGGGCGGGGGCGGTGCGTCGAGCGGGTTCTGCGCGGACAGGACGTGGGAGAGCTTGCCCAGGTCGCCGACCGTGGTGGACATCTGCGAGTCCAGCGAGGACAGCGCCTTGTCCTTGTCGTGGACGACGATCTGGCTGCTGTAGCCGCCTGCCGCGGGATCGTGCGCCTGGAGGACGTCGAGGCCCTTCTGCGACTGCGACTGGGGCAGCGAGAAGTTGTCCGAGTACTCTCCGCCGTGCAGGTGGTTCAGCGTCTGGAGGGCGACCAGCGCCACCAGCCAGGCGACGATGACGATCACGAAATGCCGGGCGCATGCCTCCCCCAGCCTGCGCAGTCCGCGTGGCCGCGGCGCCCCCGTCTGCTCCCCCGTCGTGTCGCGAGTCGGTGACATGAGCTCCGTGTTTCTGCGTAGCCCGAGAGATGCCTCCTCCCCATTAGACGCCGCCGCGATCAAGTGGGCATTTCAGATTCGTCGGCTCCTCGGGATGCACGGCGCGCCGAGGCGTTGAATGGTGATAACTGACCCGTTCGCGCTTCAGCGCCCGGGCCGCACCCAGTGAACGGACCCGAGGAGCCGAGATCATGCCGACGTCACAGCCCTCGTCCGGGCCGTCCGAGGACCGCGCCACCCCGGACGACCTGCTCCACGCCCGCACGGGCACCGAAGTGTCACCGGAGGACCTGGTCCTTGCCTCGGGCAAGGACATCACCCCGCGCAATATGGAATGGGCCCGGCGGAAGCTGGAGGCGGAGGGACCCGCGGCCCTCGACAAGATGCTCCCCTGAGCGGGCGGACAGCGGCTCGGCGGGGCTCCGACGGGTCCGGGCACACCGCCCGGACCCGCTGGACCGGATGACCGGCGAATCCGCCGCGGCTCCACGGGCGCCTCGGCGGCCGCGTGCGGCCCTCGGCGCCGGTGGCCCGCGGTGTGCGTGGCCTGCGCGCCGGTGCGGGCCACGAGGTCCGGAAAGCCGGACGGGGACCGTGACGTTCGGAAAGCCGGACGGGGACCGTGACGTTCGGAAAGCCGGACGGGTACCGTGACGTTCGGAAAGCCGGGCGGGGCCGTCAAGTCCGTGAAGCCCGGCGGGCGGCCGGCATCGCCGCCCCGCGCCCCCAAGACCCTGCACCGCCCTCCGGGAACCGGCATCACGCCGGGCCGTCGTCCAACTGGCGGGCGGCCGAGGCGCGTTCGCCGGACGCCGTTTCCCGGTCCGCCCTTTCGGAAACGGTCTTGGTGCTGCCAGACTCCGGAGGATGCCCGACTTCGACATGCTCGTCCTCGGATCCGGTCCGGGTGGCCAGAAGGCCGCCATCGCCGCGGCCAAGCTGGGCCGCCGGGTGGCCGTCATCGACCGCCCCGACATGGTCGGCGGTGTCTCCATCCACACCGGCACCATCCCCTCCAAGACCCTGCGCGAGGCGGTGCTCTACCTCACCGGACTCACCCAGCGCGACCTGTACGGCCAGAGCTACCGGGTGAAGGAGGACATCACCGTCGCCGACCTCATCTCGCGCACCCAGCACGTCGTGGGGCGCGAGGTGGACGTCATCCGCAGCCAGCTCTCCCGCAACCAGGTGGCGCTGTACGCCGGCACCGGCCGGTTCGTCGACGACCACACCGTCGCCGTACGGGACGCCGACGGCAAGGACCAGCTGTTCACCGCCGAGCACATCGTGATCGCGACGGGCACCCGGCCCGCGCGGCCCGCCAGCGTCGCCTTCGACGGGCGGACCATCATGGACTCCGACAACGTGCTCACCCTGGAACGGGTCCCGCGCTCCATGGTCATCGTCGGCGCGGGTGTCATCGGCATGGAGTACGCCTCCATGTTCGCCGCGCTCGGCAGCCGGATCACCGTGGTGGAGAAGCGCGCCGCGATGCTCGACATGTGCGACGTGGAGATCGTGGAGTCGCTCAAGTACCACCTGCGGGACCTGGCGGTGACCTTCCGGTTCGGGGAGACGGTCGCCTCGGTCGAGCAGCACCCGCGGGGCACGCTCACCGTGCTGGAGAGCGGCAAGAAGATCCCCGCCGACGCGGTGATGTACTCGGCGGGCCGGCAGGGCCTTACGGAGGAACTCGACCTGGACAAGGCGGGGCTCTCCGCGGACCCGAGGGGCCGTATCCAGGTCGACGAGCACTACCGCACCGAGGTGCCGCACATCTACGCCGTCGGCGACGTGATCGGTTTCCCGGCGCTGGCCGCGACCTCCATGGAGCAGGGCCGAACCGCCGCCTACCACGCGTTCGGTGAGCCGGTGGGGCGGATGCACCACCTCCAGCCGATCGGGATCTACACCATCCCGGAGATCAGCTTCGTGGGCCGCACCGAGGACCAACTCACCGAGGAGCGGGTGCCGTTCGAGGTGGGCATATCCCGCTACCGCGAGCTGGCCCGCGGGCAGATCATCGGCGACTCGCACGGCATGCTGAAGCTGCTGGTCTCGCCCGGGGACCGCAAGCTGCTCGGGGTGCACTGCTTCGGCTCCGGGGCGACCGAGCTGATCCACATCGGCCAGACGGTGATGGGCTGCGGCGGCACCGTCGACTACCTGGTCGACGCGGTGTTCAACTACCCGACCCTCGCCGAGTCGTACAAGGTCGCCGCGCTGGACGCCACCAACCGGCTCCGGCACCTGGACCGCATGGACGGCTGACACCCCGTACGCGACGCCTGCGCGCCCACCCCCGGAACCTTCCGCTCCGAGGGGCGGGCGTCGGGCCGACGCCCCTGCTCGCGAAGGCGTTTCGGGTGTCCGTGACGGTACGCGCCCACCCGGTCCCGCACGGTCCGCGGCTGGGGCTATCATCACTCATCACGTGCACACGCGGTGTGATCGTACGCCGACTCTGCGGTCGCACGACCCGACCGGTCGCCCAACTCCCCTTCGCCGTCCGGGCCCGAGGCCATCCCTCCCCGGACCGCGGCCGGTGCATCCCCCCACCCCCCATACGCCGTCCGGGCCCGTCGGCCGCCCCGGTGGCGTGCACGACGAAAGCAGCACAGCCATGCGCAACCCCAGGGGCAGAGGGCTTCAGGCAGGTGCCCTCGGTACGTTCGACACGGTGGTGATGGCGGTCGCCGGCAGCGCCCCGGCGTACTCGCTCGCCGCGACCACCGCGGTCCTGTTCGGCGCGGTCGGCACGGCCGGACCGGCCGCCCTGCTCTACTGCGCGATACCCATGCTCGGCATCGCGCTGGCGTATCGCTACCTCGGCCGTATCGACGTCAACGCGGGCGCCGGCTACTCGTGGGTGGGCCGCACCCTCCATCCCTTCCTGGGCTTCCTCAGCGGCTGGGCGCTGGTGGTGTCGGCGACCGTGTTCATGGTGGCCGGTTCGCTGCCCGCCGGGTCGATGACGCTCGCCCTGTTCGACGAGGAACTCGCCCGGAACACCGCGTGGGCCACGGTGGTGGGCGCGGCCTGGTTCCTGCTGATGCTGCTGGTGGTGCTGGGCGGCGTCCGGCTCACCGTACGCGCCCAACTGGTGATGTCCGGCGTCGAGTTGCTGCTGCTCGCCCTGTTCGCGGTCCTCGCCGTCCTGCACTCCGAGCACGCCCGCGCCTTCGACTGGTCCTGGTTCGGCCTCGGCCACTTCGACGGTGTCACGGGCTTCGCCTCGGGCGCGCTGATCGCCGCGTTCTACTTCTGGGGCTGGGACGTCACCGGCAACCTCAGCGAGGAGACCCGCGACAGCCGCCGCACCACGGGCCTCGCCGGGCTGATCGGCCTCGGGGTGGTCTTCCTGCTGTTCGAGGTGTTCACCGTCGCGGTGAACGTGGTCCTCTCCTCGGACCGCATCCGGGCCGGCGAGGCCAACGTGCTGGCCGCGCTGGGCGAGGAGATCTGGCCGGGCTGGGGCGGGCGGCTGCTGATGCTGGCGGTGATGCTGTCCACCGTCGCCACCCTGGAGACCACCCTCATCCAGGTCACCCGCTCGCTGTTCGCGATGGGCCGGGACCGCACGATGCCGTCCGCGCTGGGGAAGGTGCACCCCACCTGGAACACGCCGTGGGTGGCCGTCGTCGTGGTGGGCGCGGTGGCGCTGGTGATGTTCGTCGCCTCCAACGCCCTCGGCACGGTGGGCGACATCCTCGCCGCCGCGATCTCCGCGATCGGCCTGCAGATCGCCTTCTACTACGGCCTGACCGGCCTCGCCGTCGTGGTCGCCTACCGCAGGACGCTGCTGAGGTCCCCGGTCCGCTTCGTCCTCGGCGGGGTGTGGCCGCTGTTCGGCGCACTGTTCATGTTCTGGGTGTTCTTCGAGTCGCTCGGTGAGCTGGACGCGGCCGCGATCACGATCGGGATCGGTGGGCTGGCCGCGGGGCTGCTGCCGATGTTCTGGTACCGGCGGCGCGGCAGCGACTACTACCGGCCCGCCCGGCTGGACGCCGCCCGCGCCGTCGAGACGGAGTACGTGCCCGCGGGCCGCCCGACCGCGCACGCCCGCGTCCACGAGGGCCTCCCCACCGACTTCTGAGGGGGCCCGCGATGGCGCGAGACCACTGCACTCCCGACTTCGACCCCGACTGCGGGGACGCGCCCCTGACCTCCGCGCGCCAGGACATCGTCATCGGACGCTGGCAGGGGCTGCGCGACCTGCTGCGCGTCACCGGACCCGACTGGGTCTCGCGCGGGCACCGGGTGCGCACACTCGCCCAGTACTGCGCCGACCGGTCCGCCGTGGAGTCCTGGCTGGCCGCCGAACCGGACAGCGCCGACGCGCTGGTGCTGCGGGCGGCCACCGAGACGACCCGGGCCTTCAACCTGGCCATCGCCGCCGGCCGGGGCGTGCCGATCGACCGGCGCCGCATCGACACGGCCGTACTGGCGTGTCTGCGGGCGGCCGAGGCGTACGCCGGTGATCCCACGCCGTGGATCTCGCTGATCTCGGTGGCCCGGCTGTACCCGTCCGGGGTACGGCGCCAGGAGCTGGCCCGCTGGTGGGACGAGCTGCACCGGCGGGACCCGTACAGCGTGGAGGGGCACCTCCAGGTGCTGCACTACTACTCGGCGCGCTGGCACGGCAGCCACAGCCTGATGTACGACTTCGCCCGGGACGCGGCCGGGGTGGCGCCGCCGGGCTGCGCGCTGCCGGTGCTGCTCCAGTACGCCCGGGTCGAGGAGTACCGGCACACGCTGGACGCGGCCCGCGACCGCAGCACCCTCACCGGGCTCGGCCAGCACTGGGACCACGCCGGCGCGGTGGGCGACGTACGGCGCACCTGGCAGCGCTGGTTCCAGGGCCGCGGCGGGCACTCGGTCGCCCCCGCCGAACTGCGCGACCTGCACTACCTCACCCATGCCGCCTGTCTGGCCGGCCTTGCGGACATCGCGGCCGAGCTGCTGCGCGCGAGCGGGCGCCGGGCCACCCGTACTCCCTGGTCGTACACCGGGGACCCGGTCCGCCAGCTCACCAAGTGGCGGCGGGAGCTGCTGCCCGGGCCCTGAGTCACAGGGCGGCGGCCGGCCCGTCGGGGCGGCTGCCGCGGTGCTCGATCATCTCGTGGGCCAGCGCGGCGGTCTCGGGCTCGGTCAGCCGCTCGAAGCCGTCCTCGGTGATGACCGAGACGATCGGGTAGATCCGGCGGCCGAGGTCCGGGCCGCCGGTGGCCGAGTCGTCGTCGGCGGCGTCCCACAGCGCCTGGAGCGCCGCCAGGGCCGCCTCCCGGCGGGTCATGTCCCGGTGGTAGAGCTTCTTCAACGCGCCCCGGGCGAAGGGGGACCCGGACCCCTCGGCGTGGAAGTCCCGCTTCTCGTAGAGCCCGCCGGCCAGGTCGAAGCCGAAGATGCGGCCCCGCTCGCCCTCGGGCCTCGCCGGGTCGTAGCCGGTGAGCAGGGGGACCACGGCGAGTCCCTGCATGGCCTGGCCGAGGTTCTCGCGGATCATCCCGGCGAGCCTGCGCGCCTTGCCGCCCAGGGTCATCGGGGTGCCCTCGATCTTCTCGAAGTGGGTGAGCTCCACCTGGTAGAGCTTGACCATGTCGAGGGCGAGGCCGACGGTTCCGGCGAAGGCGACGGCCGTGTGGTCGTCCGCGGGGTGCACCTTCTCCAGGTCGCGCTGGGCGATGAGGTTGCCCATGGTGGCCCGGCGGTCTCCGGCGATCAGGACGCCGTCGCGGTAGGTGAGGGCGAGCACGGTGGTGCCGTGCGGTACCCGGTCGTCGTCGGCGCGCATGCCGTCGGGCAGGACGCGGCGCGTGGCGAGCAGTTCGGGGCGGTGGGCGGCGAGGAACTCCGTGAACGAGGAGGACCCCGGGGTGAAGAACTCCTCGCCCAGTTGCCCGCCGTGCTCGCCGTGCGTCATGGCACTCCCCCTCGGTCCGGACCGACACCCAAGGTCCTACCTGAACCGTGCGCGCGGGAAACTCCGCCCGGGTCACAGCGCCTTGCGGCGGATCAGCGCGGCGAGCACCAGCAGCCCCGGGAGCAGCGGCAACCACACCGTCAGCAGCCGGTACCCGATCACCGCGGAGGCGGCGGCCGTCGCGGGCGCCCCGGCGGCGGTGAGTGCCAGGGCGAGGACCGCGTCGAGGGAGCCGAGGCCGCCGGGGGTGGGCAGCAGGGCGGCCGCGCTGCTCGCGGCGAGGTAGAGCAGCGCCACCCGCGGCGGGGGCAGCGGCAGCGCGACGGCCTGGGCCACGGCGACCAGGACGGCGCAGTGCAGTACGGCGAAGGCGAGCGAGCCGCCCCACAGGGCCGTCGCCCGGCGGGGCAGGGCGTGGACCGCGCCGATGTCGGCCAGGGCGGCGCCGAGCCACCGCCGGCAGCGCCCGCGCAGGGGTCCGGCCAGGACGGCGGCGGCCACGACGGTGACGCCTGCCGCGACCGGCACGGCCGGGGCGCCGTCCGGCAGGTGGAGCACGCCCGGGCAGGCGACGGCCAGGGAGGCGATGAGGAGCGCGCGCACCAGGACACTCGCGGTGCCCTTGACCGCCACCGCGGTGGCCGCCCGGGCGGCGGGCAGTCCGCAGCGCATCAGGAAGCGCAGGTTCACCGCGCCGGCGCCGAGTCCGGCGGGCAGGACGTGGTTGGCGGCCGAGGCGGCGAACTGCGCGGCGACGAGCCGCCCCCGGGGCAGCGGGGCGCACACCGCGCCCTGCTGGGCGAGCGCGGCGCACAGCCAGGTGCCGGCCGCCGCCGTCGCGGCCACCAGCAGCCAGCCCTGATCGGCCAGGGCCAGCCGCACCGCGCCGGACTCCAGCACGGGCCAGTGCCGCCTGGCGAGCCATCCCGCGACGGCCAGCACGGTCAGGGCGATCGCGCCGTGCCAGTAGGCGGCCCGTCCGCCCGCGCGGGCGCCGGTGACCGGCCCGGCCGTCACTCCGGCCCGCCGGCCCGGCCCGGGGCGCCGCCGGTGCCACCCGGGGCGATGCGGACGTCGAGTCGTTCGACGCGGTGGAGTTGCCAGCCGCGCGCGTAGGAGGGGGGTGGGGCGCCGGGGACGCTGAGGGTGGCGACCGGGACCCGGCGGGCGGTGCGCAGGATCTCCGCCGCCGTGGTGTTGGCGTTGTTGCCGCCGATCGCGCCCGAGGAGCAGCCGGTGTAGTGGGCGACCGGGATGGCCTGGTGCCCGGTGAGCAGGCAGGGCGCGACCACTCCCAGGGAGTGCAGCGTGTCGGCGGTGCGCTCCCAGGCGCGGCGGTCGGCGGCGGTGCGGTCGACGACGTGGTCCAGGACGGCGTACTGCACCGCCAGGTGCCCGGCCAGTCCGAGGGCGAGCAGGCCGGCGGGCAGCGGGTGCCACCGCCCGCCGGGGGTGGTGACCAGGTGGCGCAGCGCGTCGGCGACGGGCACGGCCACCAGCGCGTAGGCGGGCAGCAGGAAGCGGGGGGCCGCGTACCCGATCAGGAACAGGTACGGGACGGCGGCCGTGGTGGCGCAGGCCAGGGGGATCAGGGTGCGCGCGGTGCGCCCGGACCGTACGGCGATCACGAGCGCGAGGACGGCGAGCAGGGGCAGGACCACCCACCACGCGGTGACGACGGGGTTGGGGAGGGCGCCGGTGCAGGGCCGGCACAGGGTGCGCCCGACCAGGCCGCGCAGCTGGTCGTCGACGGCGAGGTGCCAGCCCAGCCCGCCCTGGACCCGGGACGCCTCGGAGAGCCGCTCCCGCAGTCCGCCGTAGGAGGTGTACGCCTCCACCACCCAGGGGACGGCGCCCGCCAGGAGCCCGGCCGCCGTGACCAGGCCGAGCCGTACGCGCCGCAGCAGGAGGGCGCCGACGAGCAGGGGCAGCGCGGTCCAGGCGGCGTCGGTGGGGCGCATCAGCGCCATGAGGGCGGCGCCCGCGGCCACGCCCCACAAGGTCGCCGGGGCGGGGCGGGCGCAGGTGAGGGCGCGCAGGAAGCAGCCGACGGCGAGCAGGGCGCCGAGGGCGACCCACAGGTTGGGCATGGCCTGCGGGGCGTAGAAGAGCGTCACCCACAGGGAGGCGAACAGCGCGCCGCCGGCGGCCAGGACGCGGGCCGGGAAGAGGCCGCGCCAGGCGCGCAGGGCCAGGTGGAGGGCGAGGCCGGAGAGGACGGCGAGGTAGATGCGCAGCAGGACCACGGAGGACGACCAGGACGCCACCGGGGCCACCAGCAGGGACACGCCCCGGGCGCGCGGCGCGCTGTAGAAGGCGGCCGGGGCCGGGTCGTCGACCTGGCTGACGTAGACGACCTCGTCCCAGCCGAGGCCCAGGCCCGGGGGGACGAGGAGGAGTTGGGCGGCGGTGAAGGCACCGGCCAGGGCCGCGAGCAGCGCGTTGTCGCGGGTCCGCCAGGACGGGCCGGACACGGCCACCGTGTCGCGTCGCCCCCCGCCGACGAGCATGGCGTCGGTGCCGTGGGCCATCGTCCACCCCTTACCGCTACGCGCCGTGGGAGCCGCCGAGGGCGGGCGGGGTCACGGGGAGCAGAGAGACAAAGAGTCAGGGAAACGCATGAAACACGGACAAATTAACCCGCTGATGGCGGGTGCGCAGCGCCGGTTCCGCCGAGCGCCTGACGGCGGTCTGCGGTCTGCGGTCTGCGGTCTGCGGTCTGCGGTCTGCGGTCTGCCTGGTGCTATCCGGGGCTGTCGCCGCGGCGCAGGTCGCGGATCTCCGGGAGCCGCCGGAAGCCGGCCGACTCGTAGGTGGCCACGGCGGCGGTGTTCGCCGCCGGGGTGTAGACGAGCGCGCTCGACGAGCCCAGCCGGCGCAGGGCCGCCGCCGCGGCGACGGTGACCGCCCGGCCGTGGCCGCGTCCGCGGTGGTCCCGGTGCACTCCCATCGGCTCGATCAGACCGGGCCTGCCCGGACCCGCCGACCACACCGTCACGGCGGCCACCGCGCGGCCCCGGTCGTCGTGGGCGAGCAGGCAGCGGGCGTCGGCGTGGGCCGGGCCGGCCGCCATGGTGTGCCAGCGCTCCTCGGTGAACGTCGAGCTGCCGAACGCCCCCCGCTGCACGGCGGCCCGCGCGCCCGCCCGTCCGGGCCCCACCACCTCGATCCGCGCACCGGCGTCCGGCACCGGGTCCGTCAGGTCGCGGCACAGCGGCGCCCAGGGCTCGTCGTCGGCCCAGCCGTCCGCGGCGAGCAGCTCCCGGACCAGGGTGCCCGCGGGAACCTCGGCGGCGGCCTCCGGTCCGGCGAACACGCCGCCCTGCGTCGCGGACAGGTCCGCGGCCACCCGCCGGGCGAGTTCCTCGTCGCGGCGCGCGTCCGGCGCCGTCGTCAGCCGCAGCAGGTCGGGCTCGTCCAGCAGGCCGACGGCGAGGATGCGTCCGTCCCGGCTCCAGGTGCGCAGGGCCGCGGCCGTCGCCCGCGCGCCGAAGCGCCAGTGCCAGCCGAGGTCCCCGGGGTGCAGCTGCCACGGCGCCCCGTCGTGCTGCCACTCCCGCAGCAGGCCGACGATCCCGCTCGGTCCTTCGGTCCCCGGCCCGCCCAAGTCGATCGCCACACCCCGGATGACACACCATCGCGGGCCGGTCGCGCACCGGTTTCGCCGGTCCGGTCGCGCAGCCGTTCTCCGGTACGGTCGCGTGCACGGTTCGCGGGCAGCGCCGCCGCGGGGTCAGTCGTGCGGGAACGAGTGGTGTTCGTGGGCGACGATCCAGCGGCCGTGCTCCTTGCGCAGGCCCAGGGTCAGCCTGAGGCGGTGCGTGGGGTGTTTGGCCAGCTCCTCGGGCATGGCGCAGCGCAGCAGGGCGTGGGCGTAGGCCACGTCGGTGCCGGCGGTGACGTCGAGGGAGTCGATCTCGAAGCACGCGCCGTTCGCCTGCCAGCTGAAGAACGGCGGCCAGGTGGCCCGGTACGCCTCGATGCCGTGGATGCCCTCGTGCGGCGGGGGCACGTCGAACATGACGACGTCCTCGGCGTGGTCCCGCAGCACGCCGTCGAGGTCACCCCGGTGCACGGCCTCGGCCCATCGTGTGATCAGTGCGCGGATCCGCGTTTCGTCCTCGGACACGGCGCGCCTCCTTTCCCTCTCCGGTCGTTACGTCGGCTTCTCCTGATGTCGACTTCCTGGGCGGCCGGAAGTAATCGGCGGGTCGGCCGCGATGTGCGCGGGTGGCGGACTCGGCGGGCCTGCCGCGGTGCGCGCGGATGACGCCGGCGGGGTGGGCGATGGCAGACTCGGCCCGTGCCGCAGACCTTCGACGACCTCCTCGCCCGTGCCCGCGCCCTCACCACCGACGGACCCCGCGCGGTCCTCGGCATCGCGGGCAGCCCGGGCGCCGGGAAGACCACCCTCGCCGAACATCTCGTACGGCGGCTGAACGGCACCGGCGAGCCCTGGGCCGCCCACGTCCCGATGGACGGCTTCCACCTGGCCGACGTGGAACTGGACCGGCTGGGCCGCCGCGACCGCAAGGGCGCCCCGGACACCTTCGACGCCGCCGGGTACGCGGCCCTGCTGCACCGGCTGCGCACGGAGCCGGACGCGTCGGGCACGGTGTACGCGCCGGGCTTCGAGCGGGTCCTGGAGCAGCCGCTCGCGGGGGCGATCCCGGTGCCGCCCGAGGCCCGCCTGGTGGTGACCGAGGGCAATTACCTGCTGCTGGGGACGGGCGACTGGGCCCGGGTGCGGTCCGAACTGGACGAGGTGTGGTTCTGCGCGCTGGACGAGGACGAGCGCCTGCGCCGGCTGATCGCCCGGCACGAGGAGTTCGGCAAGAGCCACCGGGAGGCGGTCGACTGGGTGATGAGGTCGGACCAGCGCAACGCCGAACTGGTCGCCGGGACCCGGCGGCGGGCGGACCTGGTGGTCACCGCGTCGGCCGTGCCGTCGCCGGGCGGACCGACATGCGAGGAGCGCGGGCCGGTGCTGCAATTGAGGGAGGGGGGCGTCACCGAGCGTAGCCGCGAGGAGCAGGAGTGACATGGTGAGCGAAGCACACGAAGCCGTGGGCCCGATCGACTACCTGGTCGTCGAGTTCCCGGGCAACCGGATGACGGGCGAGGGCTTCCCCCTCCTGGTCGACCTCGTGGACCGCGGCATCATCCGGATCCTCGACCTGATGTTCGTCCGCAAGGAGACCGACGGAACCGTGAGCGGCATGGAGATCGCCGACCTCGACGGCGACGGCACGCTCGACCTGTCCGTCTTCGAGGGTGCCTCGTCCGGGCTGCTCGGCCAGGACGACCTGGAGGACGCGGCCTCCGCGCTGGAGCCGGGCAGTTCCGCCGGCATTCTGATCTACGAGAACAGTTGGGCGGCGCCCTTCGCCGCCGCCATGCACCGCAGCGGCGCCAGGCTCGTCGCCTCGGGGCGCATCCCCATGCCGGCGGTGATGGCCGCCCTCGACGCGGCCGAGTCCGCCACCACCTGAAACGACCACCGATCACGTCAGACGGGCCGAAAGGGATCAGTCATGCCAGGTCTCCTGCGCGGAGTCGCGCGCACCGCGGTCGTGGCCGGAACGGCCACCGCCGTGTCGAACCGGGTGAGCCGCCGCCAGCAAGGGCGTTGGGCCGCCCAGGAACAGAACCGCTACGAGCCGCCACCGCAGCAGGCGGCGTCGTACGCCGAGCCGGCGGCACCGCCGGCCGCCCCCGACATGTCGGACAAGATCGAGCAGTTGAAGCAGCTGGGCGAGCTGAAGGCCCAGGGCGTGCTCACCGAGGCGGAGTTCGCGCAGCAGAAGGCCAGGATCCTGGCCGCCTGACCGGCTCCCCCTCCACTCCGGCTCCCCGCGGGTTCCTCCCGCCGGGGAGCCGATCCATGCCGTGACGGACGCGGTGCGCGCCCGGGGTACGGGGGTTACGGCGGTTGTCCGGGGCGCACGCGCTCACGCGGGCGGGGGCTGAGGGCTGGGGATCAAGGCTGGCGCCGGAGTTGAGGGCGGGGGCCACCACACCGCCACCCAACTGTCACCGAGGCGCGCACGGCCGGCGTGCACGCGGCCGCCCCGGAGGGTGAGGCGGGCCGGGGAGGACTCCATGCCGTCGGCCAGGGCGGCGCCGTACTCCCGCCCCGAGTCCGGCAGTTCGCGCGGCGAGACGCGGCAAGACCCGGCGCGGGACAACACCGGCCCCCGCATCCCCGCGACCTCGACCGAAAGCGCTCCACAGCCCGTATACAGGCAGTCCACAGCTCCGCCGGTCAACTGCACGACAGCGCTTTCCCGTTCACTTCCGGGACAGCGGGCGGTCGCCGGACGATCCCTCGACCGACACCCCTCGCCCGTAGATCTTCGCTGGTACGACTCGATCCGCCGTGACCGCCCCTCGCGGTACGCCCCCCGCCCTCGGTCACGAGGCGCGCGGAACCGTCGAGTCGCCGCGCCGGATCCCCCGGCCGCAGTGCCGTAAAGCTCCAGAGAGGCAGTCGTATGCCGTCCACCGCCGGGCCCCGCCCCCTCGCCGCGGTCCGTGAAGTCCCCCTGAACAGAAGGGGTTTCCTCAGAACCTCCCTGGGCGCCTCGGCCGGGGTGCTGGCCGCGCCCACGTTCGTGACCTGGCTGGCCGCAGCCGACGCCAAGGCCGCGGCCGGCGCCGCCGCCTTCGTCGACGACTACCGCACCAACACCGTCGCCAACCTCACCGCCGACACGAACGCGGTGGTCCGGATCCTCGGTGGTTTCGCCGAGGTGTGGCGGACCGGCGAGGCCTGGAACACCGGCACCCCGCTGATGCCCGAGGTGCTGCGCGCCAACGTCCGCCACTGCGTGCGGGTGACGACCACCCGGACGGCGGAGCAGGCGAAGGAGGCCTTCGTCGTCGACCGTCAGCACCAGAGCTACGCCATGATCGCCGGCCTCGGCCCGCTCGCCGAGCTGTACCGCACCGGCGCCAAGGCGGTCACCTCGATCACCGCCGCCCCCGACGGCACCCCGGCCGGCACCGTCAGCGACGCCGTGCCCGCCGGCGCCCCGGCCGGATCGGCGCTCGGCGCGGGCTCGTACACCTCCGAACTCGGCAAGGTGGCCCAGCTGGTGGACACCGTGCGCGGCCCGTTCGCCTCCGGCAACCCGGCCAAGGCCGCCTACCAGTACCCCCGTCCGTGGCGCATGAACGAGGACAGCGAGGTCGTCGACACCGGGCAGAAGGACGCCCTCGGCCACCCGGTGTACGACTCCCGGGTCGTCGTCGCCCCGCAACTGCTGCGGCAGCGCGGCGCCAACCCGGCCGAGGACGGCGGGTTCCCGAGCGGTCACACCAACGCCCTGCACCTGGCCGGACTGGCGTTCGCGTACGCCGTACCGGAACGCTTCCAGGAACTCGTGACGCACGCCCTCGCCCTGGCCGACACCCGGATCACGGCCGGCATGCACTCGCCGTTCGACGTGATCGGCGGCCGGGTCATGGCGACCGCGCTCGCCGCGGCCGCGCTCGCCGACCCCGCGAACGCCGAACTCAAGGCCGCCGCCCGCGCCCAGGCGCTCGCCTACTTCCAGGAGCGCACCGGCGCCACGGCCGACGGGCTGTACGCCTGGGCGCACTCCGCGGACACCGCCACCGACCCCTACGCCGACCGGGCGGCCAACGCCCGCTCCGCGCGCCCGCGGCTGACGTACATCCTCCCGAGGCGCGGCCGTGATCTGCCCCTGGCCGTCCCCAAGGGCGCGGAGGTGCTGCTGGAGACGCGGCTGCCCTACCTGGACGCGGCGCAGCGGCGCGCGGTGCTGGCCGGGACCGCGCTGCCCGCGGGGTACGTCCTGCTGGACGGGCCCGAGGGGTGGGGGCGGCTGAACCTGTTCGCCGCGGCCGACGGGTACGGCGCCTTCGACACCGACGTGCGCGTCACGCTCGACGCGGCGGCGGGCGGCTTCCACGCGGCCGACAGCTGGCGCAACGACATCGACGGCGTGGGCGGCCTGACCAAGCTGGGCACCGGCACGCTCACCCTGACCGGCGACAACGGCTACCGGGGCGGGACCGTGGTGGCGGGCGGTGTGCTGGTGGCCGGGGCCTCCCGGGCCCTGGGCCGCGGCGAGGTGCGGGTGACGGCGGCCGGCACGCTGGACGTCGCCGAACCGGCCCGCGTCGAGGGCGGCTACGTCCAGGACTCCGGCACCCTCCGGGTCACGCTCGGCGCCGGCCGCACGCCCGCACTGCGGGTGCGGGGGCGGGCCCGGCTGGAGCGGGGCTCCGCGCTGTCGCTGCGCCTGGACGCCGAGCGGCCGCCGGCCGCGGGCAGCACGGTGCCGGTGCTGCACGCGGCGGCGCTGCGCGGCCAGTTCGACCGGATCGAGCTGAACTCCGCCGCGCTGCGCGCCGTACCCGTCTACACGGCGGACGGGATGTCGGTACGACTCCTGGGGCGGTGACGCCGTCGGCGGCGGGAGCTGGTGCACAGTAGGCGCATGAGGCGCCGCACCACCCCTCCCGCCACCTCCCGGCCGTTCGCACCGCGGGGCGGATGATGGCGAGCGAACCGGGCACCCGCCCCCGCCCGCCCGCGGTCGGCGATGTGCCGACGCGGTCCCACCGGCCCCGTCGGCCCTGGCCGGTGCCGCTGCTGGTGGCCGTGCTGCTGGCCCAGATGGCGGTGGCGATGGTGACGACGGCGGTCCGGCAGACGCCCACCATCGACGAGCCCGTCTACGTGGGGACGGCCGCCTCCTACCTCCACGAGCACCGGCTGCGGCTCAACCCCGAGCATCCGCCGCTGGGCAAACTCGTCGTGGGCGTCGGGGTGGCGCTCGCCGGTCCGGCCTACGACGCCTCCTTCGAGGGCGATCAGGGGCAGGTGGGGCGCCACCTGCTGTACGGGTCGGGTAACGATCCCTGGCGGCTGATGCTGTTCGCGCGGCTCCCGGTGATCGCGCTGACCCTGCTGTTCGGGCTGGTGGTGTTCGCCTTCGCCCGTGAACTGGCCGGTCCGGTCGGCGGGTTGGCGGCGCTGGCCCTGTACGCCTTCTCCCCCGACCTGGTCGCGCACGGTTCGCTGGCGACGCTGGACGTGCCGGCGGCGGGCTTCGTGCTGACCTCGGTGTGGCTGCTGTGGCGGGCCCGGCTGCGGCCACGGCTGTGGCTGCCGTTCGCCGGGGCGGCCCTGGGCGCGGCGCTGGCGACGAAGATGAGCGCGCTGGCCGTGGTCCCGGTGGTCGTGGGGCTCGCGGCGGCGTCGGCGTGGTGGGCGGGCCGGGGGCCTGAGCGGCGCGGGGCGTGGCGGCGGGCCGTGGCGGGCGCGTGCGTCGTGCTGCTGACCGCCGTCGCCGTCGTCTGGATCACCTACCTGCTGGTGGACCCGCGGCTGCGCTGGGCGCCGGAGCAGCCGGTGCCGGTGGCGCGCGGGCTGCACGGGCTGGCCGTGGAGGTGCTGCCGCTGCCGGAGGCGTACCGGGACGGGATGCGGATCCAGTTCGCCTTCGAGAACCACCCCTGGCAGGGGTTCCTGTTCGGGCGGGTCTACACCGGCTCGCTCTGGTACTACCTGCCCGCCGCGCTGCTGGTGAAGACCCCGCTCGGGATGCTGGCCCTGTGGGCGGCCGGCACGGCGGCGGTCCTCGCGGTACGGCGGCTGCGGCCCGCGGCGCCGTACCTGCTCGCGCCGACGGCCGTACTGCTGGCGGCGGCGATGCTGGGGTCGCGGGACTTCGGGACGCGGTACGCGGTGTTCGTGCCCATGTTCCTGGCCGTGGCGGCGGGTTGTGTCACCGCGGTGGGCCGCGGCGGGGCCCGGGTGCGCGCCGTGGCCGTGACGGCGGTGCTGGCGGCCTGCGTCGCGGTGAGTTCGCTGCGGGCCTTCCCCTACTATCTGCCGTACTCCAACGAGGCGTTCGGCGGTCCCGCGAAGACGCATCTGCGGCTGCACGACGCGGCCGTGGACTGGGGGCAGGACCTGGGCCGGCTGGCAGACCGGCTGCGCGAACGTCACCCGGGCGAACGCGTCTGGCTCGTGTACAAGGGCAGCGGGGTGCCCCGGTACTACGGCATCAGGGCCGCCGACCCGCGGACCGTGCCCGCGCGGAAGGTGCGCGGACTGCTGGTCGTTTCGGACAGCTCCATCGCCAAGGCGAAGGGCAGACTCGCCGAGTTGATCGACAGCAGCCGTCCGATCGATACGGTCGGCCACTCGATCACCATCTTTCGGCGCTGATCGATACGTGCTCTCCCCCATCTCACCCGCGGCGCACCGCGGGTGACGCGCTTCCGCGCTCCCCGTGCCCGTCGGCGACCTCCTGGCCAACACGGTGTGTGAGCTATGTTGAGGCACTGTGGAAGACAAAGGAGGCGCCCCCGTGCCATCGCCGCAGCAGGCACGCGCGCAGGCATCCGCCATCACCTCGGGGAAGACCGCTCCGGAGACGGAGGCCTCCCCCACTTCCCGGCTGAGAACGCTCTTCGACGGCCCCCACCTGTCCCCGGGCCAGCGGCGCATCGCCCAGTACCTGATCGAGAACATCCACGAGGCCGCCTTCCTGTCGATCACCGATCTCGCCGAGCGGGTCGGGGTGAGCCAGCCCTCGGTCACCCGCTTCGCCGCCGCGGTCGGCTTCAGCGGTTACCCGGCACTGCGGGAGAAGCTGCAGTCCATCGCGCTCGGCACGCTGTCGGGCGGCCCGGCCACCGAGGAGAACGGCAGCAACGAACTCCAGGCGGCGGTCGACGCCGAGATCGACAACCTGGAGAACCTGCGCCGCGACTTCAGCGACCCGGACCAGCTGATCGAGCTGGGCCGCAAACTGTCGGCGTCGACCCCGCTGACCGTCCTGGGCCTGCGCATCTCGGCGTCGCTGGCCGAGTACTTCGCCTACGCGGCACGCCGCATCCACCCGGACGTGCGGCTGGTGACACGGGGCGGCAGCGTCGCCTACGACGCGCTGCTGCAGTCACGCGAGGCCGGCGGCACCTGGGTGCTGGCGTTCTCGATGCCGCGGCACGCCCAGGAGACGCTGACGGCGGTGCGGGTGGCGCGCAGCGCGGGGCTGAGGATCGCGCTCGTCACCGACCTGGCGCTCGGACCGGTGGCCGACGCCGCCGACGTCGTCTTCGCGACCGGCACCGGATCCCGGCTGGTCTTCGACTCCTACGCGGCGCCCGGCGTCATGGCCGCCGCCCTGCTCCAGGCCATGACCGACGCCGACCCCGAGCGCACCCAGGCCCGGCTCGAGGACTACGAGCAGATCTCCGACCAGCACCAGTTCTTCCTCCGGGACTGACGCGCCCGCCCGGTCCCGCCCGGTCCCGCCCGCCCGGTCCCGCCCGGTCCCGCCCCGCGCGGGACCGGCAAGCGCTTGCGCCACGGGGGCCGAACCGGAGCACACGGGCACCGTCCGGCACCAAGCGGGCATGAATGTTTTCATACGTCTTGCAAACCGGACGGCATATATAAATACTTCTCCACGCCGCACCCGCCCGCAGAAAGCCGCCGGTTCCGCTCTTGCGCACGACTCCCCATTCGCCGTGCGCTCCCCGTCGGTCCAGCGGGCGCCGCGACGGGCCCTCCCAGCCGCCGTCTCCTACCCGCGTCGGCGCCGAGGGGGCTCACCCGGGCGGCCCCGGTCATCCCCTAGGCCGGGGCCGCCCCGACCTCGTCGGACCACCCTCTCGACGCCGCAATCCCGGAAGCGATCACCATGACTCTGATGACCATGCGCACCACCTCGGACTGGCCCTGCCAGGTCAAGGCCCCGGGCACCTACGACTGGGAGCGCTCGGCGGCGAAGTGGCTGCGTGAACTGGTGCCGGCCCGCTACGCCAGCTATCCGGCCATGCTCCGCCACCCGGTGCTGCTCGGCCGGCACGCCCAGCTCCAGGTCCAGCAGGAGATCCGGGTCGCCCGCACCGCGCTGCAGACCGCCCGCGCCGACCTGCCCGGCCTCGGCATGCCCGAGTCGGTCATCGAGCACACGATCAAGATGTACGCGGCCGAGGTCATGCAGTTGCAGCACATCGCCCGCAGCGTGCGGGTCGTCACCCAGGCCCTGGTCGAACGCCGCTGACACCGGGCCGGCCGGGTCTCACGGCCGGACAGCGGTAACCGGCCGGGGTTCAAGGCCGGGCAGCGGTAACCGGCCGGTGCACACGGCCGAGCGGTGGGCCGCGCCGGTCAGTCGTCGTGCCGGTGCCACCAGTACCACAGCACGCCCGCGACGAGGGCCAGCAGGAAGACGGCGGGCAGCACGAGGCCCGGGACGCGGGAGCCGTTCATCGGAGCAGGGCTTTCGGTCAGGAGCGGGCCGGTCGCCGGTTGCGCGGGCCCCGGCGCCCATGGTGACGCAACGTGACACACCGGCCGCCCGGTTTTCCCCGTTCCTTGCCCGGCGTTCGAAGCGCGTGCGGGGCGCGTGCCGGGGCGGGTCAGCCGCCGTCCACCACCGTGCGGGACTCCAGCGCCAGGCGGGTGTCGTCGCCGTAGACCCCGTCCTCGTCGCCGCGGACCCCGTACCAGAGCTGGAAGCGGGCCACGGCCTCGGTGAGGGTGGCGTCGTAGGTGCCGCTGGTGGAGCCGGGGACGTAGACGTCCGGGACGCTCAGCAGGCGCCGCTGGAGCTCGGCGACCTCGGGGCCGCTGTCGCCCTCGCTCAGGGTGCCGGGGGCGTCGGCACCGGGTACGGCCGGGCCGGTGGGGGCAGGTGCGGCGGTCGTGGGCGGTGGGGGCGCGGCGTCGGAGCCGGCGGCCTCGTCCCGCGGCAGCAGGAGCGCGGCGCCGAATCCGGCGAGCGCCGCGACCGTGACCGCCGCGACGACCACGACGCGGGACACGGCACGGGTCGGCTTCGGCCTGCCGTCCGGTTCCGCGGGGACGGCGGGCAGTTCCTGGGTGTCGTCCTCGGAGCCGGACCGCGCGGCCGGCGGGGAGACGGACTCGTAGCCGCCCGGGGCCTGGTCGGACTCGCGGAAGAGGTCGGCGAGGGCGTCGGTGCGGCGGGGCCGCAGGACCCGGACCGGTTCCAGCGGCGGGCCGTTGTTCTCCACGTTGCGGTTTCCTTCCGTCCCGTGCGCGGGGGCGAAAACACTCCGCCGAGTGATACGGCTCCCCCACCCCCGAGGTTCACCCCACCTCCGCACCGAAGATCGATCGATACGCTCAATCGGGCCGCGCATGTTGAGCGTTTGATCGAAACCGTGCTAGACACCGCCGTCATGATGACTCGTTGGTCACGACGTGGCTTTCTGACCGTCAGCACCGGTACCGCCCTCGCCCTCTCGCGTTCCGCCCCGTCCGGGGCCGCCGAGGAAGCGGACGGGTTCGCGACCCTGCGCACGAGATGGCGCACCCTGGTCCTCGGCGAGGGATTCAGCCCCACCGCCGAGCCGTTCCGGACCCGGCTCGCCGAACTGGGCCGCGCCGCCGACCAGTTGCGCGCCACCATGACACCGGCCACCGGTTCGCTCTGGCCGGACCTCGTGTTCGCGGACCCCGAACCCGACACCGACCAGGAGTCCTACGGCCACTCCGCCCGGCTCCACGCCAGTTACCAGCGGCTCGGCACCCTCGCCCAGGCGTACGGCCGCCCCGGCACGGGAGTCACCGGCGACAGCGCGCTCGAAGCCGCCGTCCTCACCGGGCTCGACCACCTCCACGCCCAGGCGTACAGCGCGGACCTGGCCCGCTACGGCAACTGGTACCACTGGCAGATCGGCGTCCCGCAGGCGCTGCTCGACCTCTGCGTCCTGATGTACGACTCGCTCACCCCGGACCAACTGGCCGCCCACTGCGCTGCGGTGGACCACTTCGTGCCCGACTCCGCGGTGGCCGCCTACACCGGGACCAGCACCGGAGCCAACCGGGTCGACCTGTGCCGGGTGCTGGCACTGCGCGGCATCGTCGGCGGCGAAGCGGCGAAGGTGGCGCTCGCCCGGGACGCCCTCTCCCCGGTCTTCCCCCATGTGACCGCCGGGGACGGGCTGTACGCCGACGGCTCCTTCGTCCAGCACACCACGGTGCCCTACACGGGAACCTACGGCTCGGTGCTGCTGGGCGGTCTCGGCCTGCTGTTCGCGCTGCTCGACGGCTCGCCCTGGGCCGTCACCGACCCGGGACGGCAGACCGTCTTCGACGCGGTGGAGAACGCCTGGGCTCCCTTCCTCTACAACGGACTCGTCATGGACGGCGTGTCGGGCCGGGCCGTCAGCCGTGGCCTGGCCGCGTCCGACACCGCCCGGGTCCAGCAGGACGACCATCTGCGCGGCCATCCGATCCTCGCGGCGGTCCTGCTGCTCGGGCAGGCCGCGAGCGCCTCGGAGAACGCGCGCTGGCGGGGGCTGGTGAAGGGGTGGCTCCAACGCGACCACTACAGCCCGCCGATGCGGAACCGGTCCCTCGGGCTGTCGCAGCTGGCGCGGCTGAAGTCGGTCCTGGACGACACCTCGGTCACCGCGGTCGCCGAGCCGACCGGGCACCGGCTGTTCACCGGCATGGCCCGCGCCACCCACCGGCGCCCCGGCTGGGCGGCCTCGCTGAGCATGGCCGACCGCAGGATCACGTACTACGAGAGCGGCAACGGCGAGAATCCGCGCGGCTGGCACACCGGGGCGGGAATGCTCTACTGGTGGGGCGACAGCTTCGGCAACGGCCAGTACAGCGACGCCTTCTGGCCCACCGTGGACCCCGGCCGGCTGCCCGGCACCACCGCCTCGCGCAAGGTCCTCGCGGACGGGGCGGGCGGTGACTGGGGCATCGCCCTGCCCGACGTGGACTGGGTGGGCGGCACCACGGACGGACGGCGGGCGGCGATCGGGCAGCACCTCAAGGGCCTGCAGTCGACGCTGGAGGCCAGGAAGTCGTGGTTCTTCCTCGACGACACGGTGGTCTGCCTCGGCGCGGGCATCCGCTGCGCGGACGGCACGGCGGTGGAGACCGTCGTCGACAACCGCAACCTCGGCCGCGCCGGCGACTCGTCGTTCACGGTGGACGGGGTCGTCCAGCCGGTGGCCCCGCCCTGGTCGGGGACGCTCACCGGCGCGCGCTGGGCGCACCTCGCGGGCCACGGCGGTTACGTCCTCCCCGGCGGGGCGACGACGGTGCGGGCGCTGCGCGAGGTGCGCGACGGGCGCTGGAGCGACATCAACAAGGACGGCTCCACGACCGTGCTGAACCGCGCCTATCTGACGATGTGGGTCGACCACGGCACCGACCCGACGGCCGGCTCCTACGCCTACCAGCTGATGCCGGGCGCGACGGCGGCGCGGACCGCCGAGCGGGCCGCCGACACCGGCTGGCTGGACGTGCTCGCCAACTCCGATCGGCAGCAGGGCGTGGTGGTGCCCCCGCTCGGTTTCACCGGGGTCAACTTCTGGTCCGCCGGCACCGTGGGCGAGGTCGTGGCGAGCGGCCCGTGCAGCGTGATGATCGACGAGCGGGGCGACGGCACGGCGGTGATCTGCGTCAGCGATCCGACGCGAACCCGGGCGGGCCTGGCCCTGACCTGGAACCGGCCGGTGGACTCGGTGCTCTCCCGGCCGGACACGGTCGCCTCGGCGGCGACCGGCGCCTGCCTGCGGCTCGCCTTCGGGGACCTGGGCACCACGGCGGGCGGCACCCAGCGCGTGCGGGTCAGGCTCGGCTGAACATCCCGTGCAGGGACGCCTTCATCGCCGTCACGAAGGCGTCCCGCTCCCGCTCGCCGAGCGCGTCCAGCGACAGATAGGGGTTGAGGTCCTCCAGCTCCACCAGCAGCAGTTCGCCGTCCGGGGCCCGGCAGGCGTCGACGCGCTGGATGCCGTGGCCGAGGCCGTTCCAGTCGATGAAGCGGCGGGCGAACTCCAGGTCGGCGCCGGTGGGTTCGTAGGGCCGCAGCTCCCAGCGCCGGGCCGGGTCGGGGGCGTTGAGCGCGTACTGGAAGGCGTGGTCGACGAAGTAGAAGGAGACCTCGTAGGCGAAGTCGACGCAGGGCTGCACGAGGACGTGGCCGTCGGCCAGCTCGCGGGCCCGGTCCCGGGAGACGATCTCCAGTCCTATCGAGTCCGCGCCCAGCTTGGGCTTGACGACGTAGCGCCCGGCCGCGGGCAGCAGGGAGACGTCCTCGGGCCGGTCGACGGTCGGGATGACCGGGAAGCCCTCGGCGGTCAGGTCGAGCAGGTACTGCTTGCCCGCCATGTCGCCGCGCCCGGAGAGCTCGTTGTAGACGAGCGCGCCGGTGTCGGCGGCGCGCCGGCGAAACGCCTCGTACGCCTCCGGGTGGTCGAGCACAGGACCGCTGTTGCGTACGACGACCGCGTCGAAGCCGTCCATCAGCGCGGCCGCCTCGCGGGGGTTGCACAGGGCGAGGTCGAAGTCCTCGCGCAGCCGGGAGGTGAGGAGGATGTCCTCGTCGCAGTAGCGGCGCCCGCGCGCGGGATAGGCGAGGTCGGAGACGTACAGCAGACGGCGGCGGGCGGACGGCATACGGGCTCCTCGGGGCGTGCGGGAAGCGATCGTAGACACACCCGAGCGCATCGAACAAACGTTGGCTTACCTGGTTCCGGTCCCGTGGCCTGCGGGGTTCAGGCCGAGCGGGTCAGCTCCTCGGGGGCCACCGGGTGGGCGAAGGGCTGCCCCCGGGCGTAGCGGGCGACCTCGTCGACGGCCCGGTCGGTCATCCGGCCGAGCTCGTTGCCCAGGGAGCCGGCGATGTGCGGGGTGAGCAGCACGTTCGGGAGCGTGTAGAGCGGGGAGTCGGGCGGGGGGAGGTCCGGTTCGGTGACGTCGAGGACCGCGTGGACCCGGCCGGTGACCAGGTGGGGCAGGAGTGCCTCGGTGTCGACGAGGTCGCCGCGGGCGGTGTTGACGAGGGTGGCGCCGTCCTTGAGCAGGGCGAGGCGCCGGGCGTCGAACATGTGGTGGGTCTCGGGGAGTTGGGGCGCGTGGATGGACACCACGTCACTGGCGCGCACGAGGTCGTCGAGGCCGACGGCGCGCACGCCGAGTGCGTCGGCCTCGCGGGTGTCGACGTAGGGGTCGTGCAGGAGGACGTCGAGGTCGAACGGGCGGAGCAGTTCGATCACTCGGCGTCCGATGCGGGAGGCGCCGACGACACCGACGGTGCGGTGGTAGTTGCCGTGGCCGCGGTAGTCGGTCAGCACGTCGGGGCGGGTACGGGTGTCGGCGTAGCCGCGGGCGGCGTCCAGGACCCGTTTGCCGGCGAGGAGGACGACGGCCAGCGTGAACTCGGCGACCGGCAGCGCGTTCGCGGCGGCCGCGGAGGAGACGGCGATACGGCGGCGCCAGACGGCGTCGGTGACATGGTCCTTGACGGAGCCCGCCGCGTGCACGACCGCGCGCAGCCGGGGCATCAGCCGCAGCGCGTCCTCGGTGAGCACGGGGGCGCCCCAGTGGGTGAACAGGACCTCGGCGGCGGCCAGTTCGCGGGGGTCGGCGGCGGCGAGGTCGGTGACCGCGGTCGCGGTGTCCACCCGGGCGACGGAGTGCAGGCGGTCCAGGGCGGGCTCGGCGAGGAGCTGCCGGTGGATGCCCTCACCCATGGCGAGGACGGTGCGGGGGCGGGCGTCGGTGTCCAGGGGGTGCCTTCCGGTGAGGCCGTCGTCGGGAAGCGCGCGACGCGGGCGGGGCGGATTCGGCGGCGCCGGGCGCGCGGGCGTGGACGTTTTCCACGGGTTCCCGCGGCGGGCCCGTACGGGAGGGTGCGGTCGAGGGACATCCTTTGCGTGGGAACGATCGACGTCAAGAGCGCCCGCCCAAGACGTTCACTTCGATCACGCTTCGAAGGTAACGCTCACTCTGCGATCGGTTCGCCTCCGCAGGAGTTGCGGACCCGGAGCACCGGGAGCAGATCGAGGTGCTGGCCGGGGCCGGGACGCCGTCCGTCGCGGCGCTCCGCGAGCCGCTGGAGCAGCAGCCGGGCGGCGAGTTCGCCCACCGAGCGCTTGGGCGGCGCCACGGCGGTGAGCGGTACGTCGGACAGGCCCGCGACCTCGTCGTCGTAGGCGATCAGGGCGAGGTCGTCCGGCACCCGGACCCCTGCGGCCTGGAGCCGGGGCACGAGCACGATGGCGTCCTCGTCGCTGTGCACGAGCGCCGCCGTGACCCCTCGCCGGCGCACGGCGTCGACGAGGTGGTCGAGGCTCGCCTCGTAGTCGCCGTGCTCCCGGACGGAGGGCGCGTCGATGTCGGCGTCGAGGCCGAGGGCCCGTACGGCGGCCCGGAAGCCTGCGGAGATCCGGTCGGCGTGCGGCCCCTCCTGGAGGACCGCGGCGATCTTGCGGTGGCCGAGCGAGGCGAGGTGCCCGACGGCGACGGCGGCACCGTGGGCGCGGTCGGTGCGGACCCGGTCCAGGGCGGCGGCGGGGTTGCCGGGCGGCGCCGAGCGTTCGACCAGGACGGCCGGCACGTCTTGTGCCAGGAGCCACTTCTCCTGCCCTTCCTCCGGTACCCCGCCGAACCAGCTCGGCGCGACGAGGAGCCCCTGCGCGCCGCCCGCGATCAGGTGCTCGGCCTGCACGCAGTCCTCGGCGTCGACGTACCCGGACACCCCGAGCACCAGACGGCCGCCCTGGGCCGCGACCGTCTCGCGGGCGCCGCGGACGATGTCGGCGAAGATCGAGCCGGTGGTCGGCACGATCATTCCGATCACCGCGCCCGGGGCGGCCTCCGTGCCCTCGCGCTCGCGCGGTTCGGCGACGGTCTCCTGCGGCCACACCACGGCCCCGTGCAGCCGCCGCACCCTGCCCCGCGCGGCCAGTGTCTCCACGTCCCGGCGCAGGGTGACCGCGGAGACCCCGAGTTCGGCGGCGAGTTCCGCGACCCGGACACTGCGCCGCTCACGGACGAGTTCGAGCACCCGTTCGTGGCGCTGGTCGACATGGAGCCGCATGGTTCCCCCTGGTACGCAACGTGAGCCCGGGCAGTGGCGCACTCCCGGGGCGCTCACTCTACGCCCATAATCGTATCGATCGGTTGCGCTCAATACGATCACTCGGCGGGGCGGCGGGAGCCCGGGCGTTCACGCGGGTTCACGCGGTTCACGCGTTCAGGCCGCGTTCAGTGCCGGGCGAACTGGACCCCCGTCGACTGGAGGGTGTCCGGGCGGACGGGGAGGGCCGGAAGGGTGAGGCGCTCGCCGTGGATGTCGGTGATTCTGATGGCGCCGCCACAGCCCCGGCCGTCCTCGGCGAGGAAGTAGTTGTACTCGGCGCGGGGCAGCTGCCGCCAGCTCCCTCCGGTGGCGACCTCCAGCCGGGCGATCGGGTTGCGGTGGCCGACGGCCTGGATGCCGCACCAGTACGCGCTGGACCCGGTCTTGTACCGGATCGAGACGGTGGCGTCGGTGGCGGGACTGAGCAGGCTCCAGGTGATGTCGATCCGGCCCGCGTCGAGGGCGGCGAGCTTGGCGAACGCCTGTTTGCTGAGGTCGAGCTGGCCCGGCGCGCAGGGCGCGGGGCACTCGTTGGTGATGCGGACCGTGACGGAGGCGCCGCTCGCCGCGCGGACCAGCACGTACGCGCCGCACGCCCGGGAGGTCTCGTAGTCGGCGGTGTTCATCGCCGCGATCATCATGTCGTCGCTCGGGCCCAGCGTGCAGGCCCCGTCGCCGTCCCCGGCGTCGTAGTGGGTGGCGACGCCGTCGTACGTGGTCCCGGGCCGGATGCGGCCCGCCGGGACGGAGACGGGGGCGGCGGCCCGCGGGGTGCTCGTCGCGGTCGGCCGGGGCGTGGCGTCGGTCTTCTTGGCCTTCTTGGCGGGGGTGCGCGAGGGGCGGGCGCTCGGCGTCGGGCTCGGGGCGGGGGTCGTGGCCGTACGGGTGGGGGCGGCCCGGGTGGCGGTGACCGAGTCCGCGGCGGCGGACCCGGAGTCGGCCGTGCCGTCGGAGGGGGTCAGGACCAGGTAGAGCAGTACGCCCATGACGGTGGTCAGCGCCGCCGCGGCCACCACCGTGAGCCGTTGTCTGCGCCTGCGCTGCCGTGCGGCCTGTCTGGGTGTGTTCATGCCTGTCCGTTCCGGGGTTCGATTCGACGCTGCTCCTCCCGGTGGCCACAGAACAGGAAAAGGTTGCCGTCCGTCGCGGATTGCCGAAAACAGGTGCGAGAAATCGGCGGGCGGCCGCGGGCCGAGGCAGGCGTCCGCGGGTAAGAGGCGGGCACCCAAGGGCCGGAGCCGACGCCCGCCTGCCCGCCTGCCCGGGCCGCTCAGGCGGCCTTGGCCGGCACTCCGCGCACCCACCCCAGCAGCACCACCGAGCACACGGCGGCGAACGCGCACCAAGTGGAGACGAACTCCGTCCGCCACAGCAGGACGCAGACCAGCGCGCCCACCGTCACCAGCACCCAGAGGACCCTCAGTCCGCGGTCCCCGGAGAGCAGCAGCGAGCCGATGGTGGCGAACAGGTACCCGGCGACGATCAGCCCCGCCGCGGGCAGGTCCGGCACATACCCGACCGTGTGGCCGCGGATCTCGGCGCTCACCGGGCGGGTGGCGAGGGCGTACACGAGCGCGGCGGCGGTCAGGACGCCGACGGCGGCCGGGACCATGAGCGTGCGCCGGCCGGGCACGGCGAGCAGGACGCCCAGCGGGACCCACAGCGGCAGCAGGGGCAGGGCGATGACCGCCCACAGGACGGTGGCCGGGCCCGTTCCGCCGTCGCCCGCCCACACCGCGGCCTCGATCATCTGATGGGCGCCCAGCAGCAGGGGCAGCGCCGCGAGGGGCAGGACCCGCGGGGCGGTGCGGGCCCGGACCACGCAGGCCACGCCTGCCACGCCTACGGCGGCGATACCGGCACCCGCGACGAGATCGGCCTCGGCACTCCAGCACATCGCTCCACCCGGGGTCGCACGGCGCGATCTCCATCCTCTCCCGATCACACCGACAGCACTCAGTTCCCGCCGATAGTGCACTGAGTGCCATGTCCGGTGGTCGGGTGCTACGTTCCCGACCATGAGCTCCAGCAGTGCGGCGCCCCGCCGCGGCGAGAAGGCGGAGGCCGCCGGCGCGCGGCTGCCGATGCGGGAGGCGCTGGTCGCGGCGGCCTTCCAGCTGTTCGTGCAGCGGGGGTACGAGCAGACCACCGTGGACGACATCGTGACGCTGGCCGGGGTGGGGCGGCGGTCGTTCTTCCGGTACTTCCCGTCGAAGGAGGACGTGGTCTTCCCCGACCACGAGCGCTGCCTGGCCGACATGACGGCGTTCCTCGCCTCCGGCACGGCCGACGAGGAGCCGGTCCGGCGGGTGTGCGACGCGGCCCGGCTGGTTCTGCACATGTACGCGGAGAACCCGGACTTCTCCGTGCAGCGCTACCGGCTCACCAAGCAGGTGCCGGGCCTGCGCGCGTACGAGCTGTCGGTGGTGTGGCGCTACGAGCGGGCGCTCGCGGAGTACCTGCGGGCGCGCTTCGCGGGCCGGCGCGACGGGACGCTCCAGGCCGACGTGATCGCGGCCGCGGTGGTCGCCGCGCACAACAACGCCCTGCGCTCCTGGCTGCGTTCGGACGGCACCACCGATCCCGGCGCCACCGTGGACCACGCTCTCGCCTCGGTGCGCTCCGCCTTCGGCGCCGTCGACCCGGCGCCGGTGGTCCCGCGGCCCGAGGACGTGGTCGTCGTGGTGGCCCGCCGGGACGCCCCCTTGTGGCGAATCGTCCAGGAAGTCGAGACGGCTCTCGAACGCGGCCGATATTGAGGGTACGCAGTGCCTTTACCTGTGACACTCAGTGCCATACGCTGCTCGTGTGCACGGTGGCACGGCGACCGGCACACGTGTGCGCGGGCGTCCCGCGCGCGGGATTCCGGCCCAGTGCAGGGAGTTGACCAGCGTGTACCACCACTCAGGAAGCGTTGCCCGCCAGACCGCCGGCCCCGCCGTCGGCGTGCTCGACGTACCGGCCGCGGCCCGGGAGTCCGACGCCATGGTCTTCCAGCGCTGCACCTGGTGCGCCACGGCGATGTACCACCGGCTGCTGTGTCCGGTCTGCCAGGGCAGCGACCTGCGCACCGAGCGGAGCGAGGGCGTCGGCACGGTGCGGCACTCCACGGTGGTGCACCGCAACACCCCGGCCGCGCGCAATGTGTCGCTGATCGAGATGGCCGAGGGGTTCGTCGTGCGCGGCCGGGTGATGGGCCCGCCGATCGGCATCCACAGCGGGGACCGCGTCCGCCTCTCGCAGGCGAAGGACCCGGTGCGGGGCGAGCCCGTCTTCCAACTGGTCGACGAGCCCTACCGCGCCTGGACCTGACGGACCCCCGCCACGGCCGTCCTACGGTGTGAGCGTCACGCGGATGCCCACCGTGCCGGCCGAGCGGCGGCGGATGCGGCTGCCGAGCAGGGTGAGCCTGCCGACGATGCCGTACTTGCGGGCGATGAGCTTGCGGTAGCGGGCGACGGTGGCCGCGTCGGTGATCTCCGCGGTGGCCGGGACCGAGTCGCCGGTGGGCCTGCCGCGCAGGTCGCAGGGGCCGACCAGGACGTCGGCGCGGGCCCGGATGCGCTTGACCTTCCAGGAGTCGGCGACCGTCCACACCCCGAGCGCGTCACCGTCGCGCACCACCCACACCGGGGTCGGGACGGCCGTGCCGTTCTTGCGGTAGCTGGTGATCAGCAGGTACTGGCCGGATCCGAGCCGGTCCAGCGGCGTGTCGTCCATGGACGGCAGTCTAGGCGGGCCCGCGCCGGGTCCGCCCCCGCGCGGCCGCCCCGGGTTCCGCCGCTCCCGTCGGCCCCTCCCGCGCACCGTCACCACGGGTTTCGCCGCGCCCGCGGCAAACATCAACTCCAGCGTCTGGATTGCCGGTTGCCCCATGCCGAGCCAGCCATCGCAGGAGCCGTCCCGTGAGGGAGAACCCGCCGGCCGCGGACAGCAGTGCCGCGTCACTGCGCACCCGTATCAACACGCTCCGGCCGCACACGGCCCGGATCTGGAACTACTGGCTGGGCGGCGGTGACTACTACGAGGTGGACCGGGTGGCCGGGGACCGGATCCGCGAGCTGCATCCGGCGATCGGCGACTACGCCAGGGCCGACCGGGCCTTCCTGGGCCGCGCGGTGCGCCATCTGACCGACGAGGCCGGCATCCGCCAGTTCCTCGACATAGGGACCGGTCTGCCCACCGCGGACAACACCCACGAGGTCGCCCAGCGGCTCGCCCCGGACGCCCGGGTCGTCTACGTCGACAACGACCCGCTGGTGCTGGCCCACGCCAGGGCCCTGCTCACCAGTTCGCCCGAGGGGCGCACGGAACACCTCGACGAGGATCTGCGCAACCCCGAGGCGATCCTGGAACGGGCCGCGGCCACCTTGGACCTCACCCGCCCGGTGGGGCTGCTGCTCTCGGTGGTCATCTTCCTCGACGACGGCGACGGGCCGTACGACATCGTGCGGCGGCTGCTGGACGGGCTGGCGCCGGGCAGTCATCTGGTGCTGTCCCACACGGTGACCAGTCCGCAGATGCCGGACGTGGACGGGGCGGTCCGGTTCTGGAACGAGCACGGCACACCGCCGCTGACCCAGCGCTCGCCCGAGGCCGTCGCCCGCTTCTTCGACGGGCTGGAACTGCTGGAGCCCGGCGTGGTGTCGTGCTCGCGCTGGCGCCCGGAGGGCTCCGGGGCCGCGGAGGTGGCCCTGTACGGCGGAGTCGGCCGCAAGCCCTGAGCGGTGAACGCACCGGGCCCGCGCCACGTATCGAGTGGGGGCACCCGACTCCGGTGGTGCCCCGCGGTGTTGGAACCGCGCTGATCGGGCTCGGGAGCCAGGCATGAGGCACGTACGACGACGGACTCTCAGGCGAGCTGCACGGCTGGCCGCCGTCGGAGGACTGCTGCTGGGCTCGGCGATGGTGACGCGCGCCGTGGCGAGCGAGCCGAACGGCACCTCGGCCCCGCCCGAGGTGTCGGTGCGCTCGGCCGTGGACACCGGCTCCGGTCTGGCCGAGCGGCTGGGCACCTCGCGTACGGCGGGCAGCTGGGTGGGCGCCGACGGGCGGCCGGTCGTCGCGGTGACCGACCGGGACGCGGCCGCCGAGGTCCGCCGGGCGGGCGCCGAGCCGAAGCTGGTGTCGCACAGCATGAACGAGCTCAAGTCGGCGACTTCGGCGCTCGGTTCGGCGCCCAGGGTGCCCGGTACGGCCTGGGCGCTGGACTACCGGAACAACGAGGTGGTGGTCCGCGGCGACAGCACCGTGTCGGCCGGCGACTGGTCGAGTCTCACCGAAGTCGCGGGCGGCATCGGCGCGTTCGTCCGGATGGAACGCACCGAGGGCACCTTCACCACCCGGCTGAACGGCGCGCAGCCGATCCTGTCGACGGCCGGCCGCTGTTCGGCGGGGTTCAACGTCACCGACGGGCAGCGCGACTTCATCCTCACCGCCGGCCACTGCGGGCCCGACGGCTCGCTGTGGTTCGCCGACAACCAGGGCCGCGAGCAGGTGGGCCGGACCCTGGAACAGAACTTCCCCGGCGGCGACTTCTCCCTGATCCAGTACGCCGACGGCGACGCCGGTGAGGGCGCCGACGTGGTCGCCATCGGCGACGGACAGGGCGTGCGGATCACCGGGGCGGCCGATCCCGTGCTCGGGCAGCGGGTGTTCCGCAGCGGCAGCACCAGCGGGCTCAGCGACGGCACGGTGACGGCGCTGAACGCCACGGTGAACTATCCCGAGGGCACGGTGTCCGGGCTGATCGAGACGAACGTGTGCGCGGAGCCCGGGGACAGCGGCGGACCGATGTTCTCGGAGGGCGTCGCGCTGGGCATCACCTCCGGCGGCAGCGGCGACTGCGTCTCGGGCGGCACGACGTTCTTCCAGCCGGTGACGAGGGCACTGATCGAACTGGACGTCCGGCTGATCACGGCGGCACCGCAGGGCGGCGCCCAGGGCGGGGCGGCCTCGCCCGCGCCGTCGGCCACGCCGAGCGCGATCGCGCCGGGGGCGGCCTCACCGGGCTCCTCGGCACCCGTCGGCGGGGTGGAGGGAACACAACTGCTGTCCCGCCTGGCCGATCCGCGGAACGTGGGTCCCGGGCTGCTGATCGTCGCGGGGTCGCTGGTCGCCCTGGTGGCGACCCGCTTCATCCGCTCGGAACAGGACCGCAAGGCGTACCAGCGGCACTACTCGGCGACCTGGGGGTGACGGGGCCGGGTGCACCGGCCGGAAAAGTAGAAGGGGCACCCATCACACAGGGTGCCCACTGGGTCTTCGAGGCTCGGCGGTCCCGGGGAGCTCAGGCGGCGTTACACCGGCTGCGGGGCCGCTGCGGCCCACTCCATGACGAGTCGCTGGTACTCCTCGCGCTCCTCGACGCTCAGTGTCCCGCCCGCCCGGCGCCACAGGGCCCGGATCTCCTCGTTGACCTCGTCAGCCGATCGATCGGAAACGGGTTCAACACTGGTGGACATGGTGTGAAGCATACGTCCACGCAGGTGAAGACCAGGTGAGTAAGGACACCCAATACGGACATAGCAGACCGTGTTGCTGCTCACGTTCCGTTGCCGCCCGTACGACCGCGCCCGTCCCCGGGGCGCGCGGACCCGCTCGGCGGGCCGCCCAGCCCCGCGTCCCGGGCCCGGGCGACGGCCGCGGCCCGGTCGGAGACCTGGAGCTTGGTCAGGATCGCGGAGACGTGGTTACGGACGGTCTTCTCCACCAGCACCAGTCGCGCGGCGATCTGGTGGTTGCCCGGCCCCAGGGCGACCAGGTCCAGCACCTTCCCTTTCCCGCTCGGTCAGTTCGGGGAAGACGCCGGCGGTGCCGTACACGGCGTTGCCCGAGGCAACGGTGAGCACCGCCCGGACGATGTCGGCGCCGTCGGCGTCCTTGAGGAGATGGTCCCGGGCTCCGGCCCGCAACGCCCCGAACAGGGCCTCGTCGTCGAGGCGGCCGGAGCACGGGCACGGCACCGCCGAGTCGGCGAACGCGTTCGCGGTCGCGCCCGGTATCGACTCCACGACAAGGGCGTGCCCGTCACCGTCCGCGTCGAGTGGAACCTCGGCGGCTTCCTCGTCCCGCTGATCTGCGGCACCTGGAACGTGCAGGTGAAGTGGGAGCACCTACGCGCTGCTGGCGCAGCTGACCTACCGCACGTCGAGCGGCGCCCCGGCGTCGCTGGGCGGCTTCGTCAACGTCGGCACCGTCGACGTGCTGCTCCGACCGCCCTCACCGGGGGAGTCCGCGTCCCGTCCCGCCGTCACGGTGGGGCGGGACGCGGGCGTGTGTCTCAGGTGCCCGGCTTGCGGCCGTAGACGAAGACGTCGTCGCCGTTCTTCAACAGGGACCAGTACTTCTTGGCGTGGGTCTTGGTCATGTTGACGCAGCCGTGCGAACCGGGCGGGTTCCACATGCTGACGCCGACCTGGTGGAAGGCCTGGCCGCCGTCGAAGAACTGGGCGTAGGGCATCGGGACGTCGTAGATCGTCGAGACGTGGTCGATGTTGCGCCAGTAGATCTTCTTCAGGCCGGTGCGGGTCTCGTAGCCGTCGCGGCCGGTGCGCACGGCGACGGGGCCGTAGACGAGCTTGTCGCCGTCCTGGATCCAGCTCAGCTGGAGCGTGAGGTTCACACAGGCGATCCGGCCCTTGTTGACCGGGCACTTGCCGTCCTTGTTCGGCTTGTTCCCGACGGCCTTCTGCTTGTTCATGAGGTCCATGACGCCCCAGGTCACGGGTCCCGCGTAGCCGGCGTTCGGGCTGATCCCGTGCTTGGTCTGGAAGGCCTGGATGGCCTTGCAGTCGGAGGCGGACTGCCTGCCGTCGACGGTCAGGCCGAGGAACTTCTCGACCTTCTTCTGGTACGGCCCGGTCTGCGAGGTGCAGCTCGCGGCCTGTGCCGGCGCGGCGCCGAGCGCCACGACGAGCGGTGCCGTCAGCGCGGCGATCCCGAGGGTGACGGCCCCTCGTCTGCGTATGTCCCCCATGGTCGGCCCTTCCCTCAGGATTGTGGTCGCGATGTGCCGCGATCTCTGCCAGCTAGACAGGCGCCGGGCGGTGTTGGTTGTGGTCCGGGGCGGTCTGTGACCGAACGGTGAACTTCCGGACCTTCCGGTCCCCTCCTCGGCGTGCCGACGGGCTACCGCCGGGCCGCGTGGGCCAGGCGGAACCCGGTGTTGACGGAGGTGAGACCGCCGTCGACGACCAGGGTCGTGCCGGTGATCCAGGACGCGTCCCGGGAGGCGAGGAAGGCGACCGCGGCGGCGATGTCCTCCGGCTCGCCGACCCGGCCCAGCGGATACACCTCGCAGAACGCCTCCAGGTCGTCCTCCCGGCCCGCCCAGGCCGGGGTGCGGACGGTGCCCGGGGCGACCATGTTCACCCGGACCCCGCGGGGTGCCGCGTGGCCGGCGAGGGTGCGGGTCAGGGAGGCGAGGCCGGCCTTGGCGGCGCTGTAGGCGTGGTTGCCGAAGCTCTGCATGCCGTTGACCGAGCCGATGGAGACGATGGCGCCGCGTCCGGAGGCGGCCAGGTGGGGCAGGGCGGCGCGGGAGCAGCGGTAGGCGCCGGTGAGGGTGAGGTCGAGGTCGCGGGCCCAGACGTCGTCGGGTTCGTCCTCGAAGAGGGGCTCGTCGGGGGTGCAGCCGTAGGCGTTGTTGACCAGGACGTCGAGGGAGCCGAAGGCGGCCACGGCGTGGGCCACGGCCGACTCGACGGAGGTGCGGTCCCCCACGTCGCACACCTGTGCCTCGGCGCGCAGGCCGTCCTCCCGCAGCGCGGCCGCCGTCCGCTCCGCCGCCGCCCCGTCCACGTCCGTCACCAGAACCCGCGCGCCCTCCTGGGCGAACCGGCGGGAGGTGGCCGCGCCGATGCCGCGGGCCGCCCCGGTGACGAGAACTCCGTACCCGTCAAAGCGTGTTGTGTCCGTCATGGTCCCGCACGGTAGTGCCGGTGAGATCAACTCGGCAGCTACCGTGCAGCCATGGATGTGTTCCTCCAGCAACTTCCCGCCCTGCTGGGCGTGGTGATCGGCGCGCTCGGCTCGTATCTGGCCCTCGTGCGCAGCGACTCGGCCCGCTTCCGGCGGGAGGAGGCCGCCCGGTGGGAGGAGCGGCGCCTGGCGGTGTACTCCGACTACTCCCGGTCGGTGAAGCGGACCGTCATGGTCACGTACCGGATCGCCGCCGAACAGGGCTTCGGCACCCACCCGGACCCGCTCCCCCTGGACGAGGCCAAGCCGCTGCTGGCCGAGGCGAACGACGCACGGGACCCCTCGGGTGAGGCGCTGCTGATGCTGGGCAGCGTCGAGGTGGTGGACAGGGCCCGGGCGTGGGTGGTGACGGTGATGGAGATGGAGCGGTACGTGCGCACGGGCGGCGGGGACCCGGATGCCTGGCAGGCGCTGCTGGCCCGGCAGCGCGCCGGGCGCGAGGGCTACTACACGGCCGTCCGCGAGGACCTGGGCCTGCCGCCGGGCCACTCCGCGCGCTGGCGGCTGCCGGTGACCGAACCGGTGCCACCTCAGCGGTAGCCGGTGGTGTCGGCGGGCTTCCCTTCGTCCTGCACCTCGACCAGGTACCGCCAGGCGTCGGGGCGGCTGCCGTCGAGGTCGGTGAAGCCGTACACCTGGGCCAGCCCGCCGCTGGACAGGGAGGCGCCGTTGAACCGGGCCACGTCGGGGTCGGCTGCGAGGGCGGCGACCGCGCGGCCGACGTAGCGGGGGGTCTCGGAGATCGCGAAGTGCGGAACGCGTTCGAGGGCGTCGCGCCAGTTGTCCTCGCGCACTCCGAAGGTGTCGAGCATCATCTCCGAGCGCAGCCAGCCCGGGGTGAGCGCCAGGGCGGTCGCCCCGCGCGGGCCGAGTTCGTGGCCGAGGGAGAAGGCCATGCGCAGGACGGAGGACTTGGCGAGGTCGTAGAAGAAGGAGGCGCGGTAGTGGTCGCGGTTGTAGTCGGCGGTGCCGTCGGTCATCTCCACCACCAGGCCGCCGGGATGGCGCAGCATCAGGGGCAGGGCGTGGTGGCTGGTGACGGCGTGGGTCTCGACGGCGAGGCGGAGCAGCCGCAGCCCGTCGTCGAGGTCGTGCTCCCAGACGGGGGCGTCCCAGGCGAAGAGCTTCTCGCCGCCCCAGACGTCGTTGACGAGGACGTCGAGGCGGCCCTGCTCGTCGGCGATGCGGTCGACGACGGCGCGGACCTGGTCAGGCTCCAGGTGGTCGGCGGGGACGGCGATGCCGTGACCGCCGGCCGCGGTGACGAGGTCGGCGGTGTCCTCGATCGTCTCGGGCCGGTCGTACTCGGAGCGCCGCTCCCTGGTGGTGCGCCCGGTGACGTAGACGGTGGCGCCGGCGGCGCCGAGCTCCACGGCGATGCCGCGCCCGGCTCCCCGGGTCGCTCCGGCGACGAGTGCGACCCGGCCCTCAAGCGGCTGTGACATGTCCGGCCTTTCCCTGCGACGGCTTGGTGGTTCCACGGTCCCCGGTAAGCCGGACATCCTCTGTCACCTTTTACGGCGGGTCTCCCGGCCGTCGTCGGTCGGGGTTCTCGCGCAGGCCGCGGACGTAGGTCGCGGTGAGCGCGACGACCCGGTCCTCGTCGTGGGTCAGCCCGGCCAGGGCCTCGGAGGCCGACGGTCCCGGGATGTCGGCGAGTGCCTGCGTCAGGCGCCGGCGGGCGTCGGGGTCGAGGGAGTCCCGGGCGAGCAGGCGGGTCAGGGCGGTGACGATCCGTTCGGCGAGGGCGTCGTCGTCGGCGAGAACGCTCAGCGCGTCGGCGTCGTTCGTGCCCGCGACGACCATGTCGAGCAGGGGCCGGACGGCGTCGGGGACGCCCCGGCCGCCGAGGGTGAGGGCCGCGAGGCGGTGCACGGTGGGGTCGGGGTCGGCGAGGGCCCGCCGCAGCAGCCCTGTGGTGGCCTCGCCGGGGAGCGCGACGAGGGCGTGGACGGCACGGGCGCGGACCTCGGGGTCCGGGGAGTCCAGGCCCCGTGCGAGGGTGGGCAGGGCGGTGTCCCCGGTGCGGGCCAGCGCCCAGCGGAACGCTCCGGCGACGTTCGGGTCCGGCTCGCTCAGCGCCGCCTCGGCCAGGACCTCGGCGGGGAGTTCGGCACCGGAGGTGAGTGCGGCGCGCTGGCGGCCGGCCGCGCTCTCCGAGCCGACGGCCTGGAGCAGGGCCACGACGCGCAGGACGTCGTCCCAGGCGGCGGGTCCGGTGGCGTCGATGCGGCGGAGCCGGGTCAGCAGCTCCGTCTCGGCGGCGATCCTGGCGCGGGTGTCGCGGATCAGGTCGTCGACGAGGTGCGCGGGGGTGAAGCCCGGGTCGTCGAGGGCTCGGCCCACGTCCCGCAGCGACAGGCCGAGGGAGCGCAGGCTCTCGATGTGGAAGACCCGGCGGATGTCGTCGTCGGAGTACTCCCGGTAGCCGGAGCCGGTCCGGCCGGCGGGCCGGACCAGGCCGAGCGACTCGTAGTGCCGGAGCATGCGGGCGCTGACCCCGGACCGTCGTGCCACCTCACCGATCAGCACCGCCGCCTCAGCCCTCCTTCCGGCCGTCCGGGCCGAGTACGGCGACCCGCTTCGCCTCTTCGAGCGCGTACTCGAATCCCGCCTCCGGGTCGCGCCGCAGCCGCTCCGTGGCGTGCGCGTGGGCGCGGACCCGGTCGTCCGGGGACTTCAGCGCCGTGTGCAGGGCGGGCCTCGTCGTCTCGCCGAGCGCGATCAGGGCCCGGCTGAGGCTGAGCCGTGTCTCCCGCTCGCCGCGCCCGAGCTGCGTCGCCAACGCTACCGCCAGGGCGTGCCGCTCACCCTCGGGGACCAGGACGACCGCCGCCCGCCAGGCGCTGCGGGCGACCTCGTCGTCGGCGTCGGTCAGCAGTTCCCGGGTCAGCGCGGGCCACGCCCGCCGGTCGCCGATCTTGGAGAGGGTGTGCAGCGCCTGGCTGCGGGCCTGGGGCAGTGCCGAGACGAGCTGGTCCAGCAGCGGGGGCAGGGTGAGGTCGGCGGGCTGACGGGTGAGCGCCCAGGTCAGCGTCTCGCGGACGGAGAAGTCCGGCTCCACCGCGCACCGGGCCACGAGCGCGGCGACGAGCGCGGGCTGCGGGTTGGTACCGGCGGCCATCGCGGCCCGCAACCGAGCCGACGCACTGTCCGCGGCCAGTTCTTCGGCGGCGCGCGGCGGGTTCTGCATTTCCTGGGTCATGACTGACCACCTCCTCCCCCGCAGTGAAGGCCTTGCCACGGTGTCAAGGTCAAGCACCCCGGCCACGCGTCCGCGCCACAGGGCCATCGCCCCCGGCCCCACGCCCGCGCCACAGGGCCATCGCCCCCGATCCCGCACAGCGACCGGGACCGAGTCCCACCCGGCCCTACACGCCCCCCATTCCGAGCCACGGGCCCTTCCGGGGCGCGCCGGCACCGGAGTCCGGGCCGATGCGTGCACAGGCAGCACCCGGCCCGCAGGCCGCCGAGCCGGAGCCTGGACCGCCCAGCCGCCGGACGGCGCCCCGCCACGAGGCGATCGCCCCGGGCCCGCACGGCGGACGTGACCGTGTCCACCCGGGCCGACTCGGCCCTTTCAAGGGCGGCGGCGGGGCAGATCCGTGCGCGGCAGCACCCGGGCCGCAGGCCGCCGGACCGGGCCGCAGGCCGCCGGACCGGGCCGTGGGCCGCCGGACCGGGCCGTGGGCCGCCGGGTAATGGACCGGGCCGCCGAGCCAGCCCCGGGGAAACCGGCAGCCCCGCACTCCGGCCCACCGGCGAAGGCCGGACCTGAGCGGCAGCAGTGCGGGCGCACCGCGGACCGCGAGCCGTCAAGCCTGGCGGTGGACCGAGCCGGACCGTGGGCGGCAGGGCAGGGCGGCGGTCCGCCGAGCCAGCCCCGGGGCCCGGGAGTCCCGCGCTCCGGCCCGGCCAAGGCCGGAAACAGGAGGCGACGGCCGTACGGGCGCGCCCCGGGCGGTGAGCCGTAAGCCGTCGAGCCGGACCGAGGGCCGCCCAGCGCGAAAGGTGGGCCGGGCCGTGGGCCGGCCGTGAGCGGCCAACCCATGCCTTGGGCCGGGCAGCCGGCCCGTAGACCGAGCCGGGTCGGCTTGGCGAGCCCAGGCCCAGGCCTGGGCTCGCCAAG